>JAEZJB010000192.1 GCA_023415845.1 Chloroflexota bacterium
GCCCAGATCTCGAACCTGCCCGAGGGCGCGACGGTGAGCCTGCGCGGTCCCGCAACCGCTGGCTGGTATCCCGTTGCCTGCGGGGGCCAGGAGGGCTGGGCGTCAGCCAGCTACCTACGAGTCGGTGGTCAGCCCGGTGCGCCTTCCACACCAACCCCAACTGCGACAGCTCCTCCGGTGTCGACACCTCCACCAGGTGCGTCCGGAACGGCACGGATTGTGGGCACGGGTGGTGTCGGACTGCGATGCCGGACTGCGCCATCTACAGCGGGTGCAACGATCACGGTGATGGCCGAGGGGTCGACTGTGCCGGTGACGGGAGCGGCTATTGCCGGTTGGCATCCGGTTCGCTGTGGCGGACAGGCGGGCTGGGCGTCGGGATCCTATCTCCAGGTCACCACGACACCACCCATCACCCCCTCCACCCCCACTCCCCCACCAGCAGGGAACACGGGTGTAGTCACCAACACCGATGGCGACGGTGTGCGATGCCGAACCACCGCATCGACGTCGAGCAGCACAATCGTGGTGTTGCCGGAGGGAACGAGTGTGGTGGTGCGTGGACCGCTTTCCGGAACCTGGTATCCGGTGACCTGCAACAACCGCGACGGCTTCGTCCATGCCGACTACCTGACAGTCTCCTCGGCACGGGTCGCGCGGCAGGCGTTCATCGGCGTGGACGAATCGGACACCGAATTCCACTCGCCTGAGGTGACCGACGCGACTCTCGAGGCGACTCCGACAACCTCGACGATGCCCACCGAACCTGTCGCCGTGACGGGAACCGCCTGGATCGTGTCCGAGACTGGCGAGAGCATCAATTGCCGGACGGCTGGCTCCGTGGATCCGGACGTGGTGGGGACGCTTGCGCACGGGGACCGCGTGACGACCCATGGCGAGCCAAACGACGGATGGCAGCAGGTCGACTGCGGAGGATCGACCGGATATGTCGCTACCGACTTCCTGACGGATACGGAACCAGCACCGGTTGAGGACGTAGGGCAAGGCGTTGCAACCACGGAAGCATCGGGCGAGAGCGAGGTGGACGATCCTGCGGTCCCGGCGTTGGCGGGAGGGTCGAATCCGGTGTTTGGAACGAGCAGGCTCACTGTCGAACAGGCAACCGATGCGTCCGGGTTTCAGGTGTGGGAGACAACAGACCTCCTGCAGGACACGACGTGGTCAGGGACCAGCCTCACTCTCGACCTGGGAGTGGATCACCACGTGACCGGTGTCCGCTGGCTCGCCGCCACAGCTGCCGAATCCGACCTGGAGGTTCTGGTTTCTGCCGATGGTAGCTCGTGGTGGTCGGCGGGCACCGTGGGACCTCGTCAGGCATGGACCTGGGAAGGTCTCTGGCTTGAAACGAGCATTCGATTCGTGCGGCTGCAGAGCGACACCGCAATGAACCTGGCCGAAGTCGAAATCTGGGGCGTGATCCCGGAAATGTCCGATCCATTCGAGCAGAGCCTGACCACGACCCAGCAAATCACCCCTGGAGATTATGCTCGTGCGCTGAACGCGCAAAACGGCGGTACCATTGGCACCAGAAGGCGTCGTCACCAATCGAACGCGGGTTCGAGGCAGACGGCCAATCGCAACACCCTCGCCACAAACAATCAAGGCGAGGTGTTGCAGCAGGAAGCGAGACAGGATGTTCAAGCGAATCGTCGTCCCACTGGACGGATCCGATCTGGCGAACGAAGCGTTGGTCACTGCACGTGAGCTTTCATCTCGGCTCGACGTTCCCCTGCACCTCGTGCGCGCGATCGATCCGACTGCGATCAACCGGGTTGGCTCGGTCGGGATGGGGTTTGATTACACCGCCATCGACGAATTGCTGACCGAGGAGGAGCAGGACGCGACTTCATTCATCGATGGACAGGTGAAATCACTGTCCGACGAGGGATACAAGGTGAGCGGCGTGGTGCTGCGCGGATACGCGGCTGCCGCGATCACCTCCACCACCGAGGAAGGTGACATGCTGGTGATGGCATCCCATGGCCGGACCGGTGTGCGCCGGTGGTTCCTTGGATCCGTGGCGGAAGAGGTGCTGCGACAATCCACGGTGCCAGTGCTGCTCATTCGGCAGTCCCATACCGAAGACTAGAATTCTCGTATGCGTGAGAGCGGTCGCAGGGCCGCTCTCACTGTGTCCACCGCCGATCTTTCGACCTTAACTGGACCTCCTCCATGCCATTCGGCCCGTTCGCCATCCTGAGTCTGTTCTACGTGGTCATCGGCGTTCGGGTTGTGTACCGCCTGATTGGCTCATGGCGAACTGTCTGGGACCGTCAATTCACCCAACAGGATCGCAGCATCGTCGACGAAGCTGCTTTCTTCGTGCTGGTGCCGGTATCCGTGGCGCTGCACGAACTCGGCCATGCCGTGGCAATCTGGATGATGGGTGGCACGGTGGTGGACTGGGGCTTTTATGGCTTCGCGGGCTTCGTGTCGTACTACCCAGCACAGTTCAGTGAGGTCCAGCGATCGATCATTGCCGGGGCCGGCTCGCTGGTAAACCTCCTCCTCTGTCTCGGAGCGTTCGGGCTGGTGCTGTTCCGCCGGCCGCCGATGCGCGCCTCGATCAACGAACTCCTGATCCAGTTCGCATTCCTGAGTGGCGCCAACGCATTCATCGTCTATCCCCTGCTGGACCTGGTTTCCGGCATGAATGGTGACTGGCGGCAGATGTATGACGGCGGCGTGCCATGGTTGACGGGTGTCATCATCGCGATCCAGGCTGGAGCGCTCCTGCTCGGCTACTGGCTCGCGACAAATCCGGGCATGAAGGCCAGATGGGCATCGCTGACGGATGTTCCGCGGGGATTCGAACGAGGGCTGTTCGGCGGGATCAAGCCAGGCAGGATCGACATCTCCCTGCTGTCGCCGACCGAGCGGACCCTCCAGGACGCCGTGGACCGAGTGACGAGCGGCTGGCCAGAGCGAGTGAGCAGTCACGTTCAGCGCATTCCAAACGGAACCGCCGTCATTCTTGAATGGGGATCGCCACAGACACGGAAGGCGATTGCGATCCGGAATTTCGGCGAGCGGACGACGGACATCGTCAGATTGCCGCTGGTCAAGCCCGGTGAGCCAGCTCCCCCACCAACGCTGCTCCATCGCTGGCCGAGCATGCCAACGGCTGACGACCTGACACTCGGACTGCGAGTGGCCATGGAGCATGTGAACATCCAGGGATAGCCGACGTTGCGGAGAAACCGCACCAGCGTTGGAGGGCAGCGATGACCAAGGCGGAACGCTATTCGATCACGTTCATTCTGCTGCTCAACCTATTCGTGTGTGGTTTGGTGGTGCTGGTGCTGGGTAATGCCAGTTCGGTGGAAAACCT
>JAEZJB010000278.1 GCA_023415845.1 Chloroflexota bacterium
AGCTTCCGTCGCTGGAAGTCGCCCAGGAGACGCTGCTGCGCATCTTCCGGCGGGCGAACCTCTTCGTGCCGGACGCCGAGATGCCGCAACCGGGTGATCCGATCACCTCTGCCTGGTACCTGCGAGACACCGATGCCGCGGATGTAGAGGCTGTGCCATGAAACGTGCAGCTCTCTGGTTACTGCGAGGCTACAAAACCTGGGTGTCGCCGATGCTGCCACCCTCATGCCGATATCAACCGACCTGCTCTGAATATGCCTACGAGGCGGTGGAGAAGTACGGTATTATCAAGGGTGGCCGGTTGGCCCTGTGGCGCGTGCTGCGCTGCAACCCATTTGGTAGTTCTGGCTGGGATCCTGTCCCATGAACTCCTGTCATCCGCTCCCGGTGGTCGTCATCGTTGCCTGGCAACCGTCCGCATCGTCACCGGGCTGTCGTGCCGCAGTTCCCGTCGTGATCCATCGAGGATCCTGACCCAACACCATCCCGCCCCGCGGGAGGAGGCCTTTGTTCGTGCTGGATCTCCTCGGACCGGTCACGTTGCTGACAACGTTCCTTCACCAGTCACTCGACACACTTTCCCCGGCCGCCATCCCGGTCTGGGATCAGTATGTCGACTTCATGGAATGGTCGCTCAACAGCCTGGCCAACCTGTTCAACAATGGCGGCCTGGCGATCATCGCCTTCACCATCATCGTGAAGACGATTCTCCTTCCCCTGACCGTGAAGTCGATCCGCTCCTCCAAGAACATGCAGGAGCTTGCCCCCCGGATCAAGGAAATCCAGAAGAAGTACGGGGCCGACCGCCAGCGTGCTTCGCAGGAGACCATGGCGCTCTACCAGCAGTATGGGGTCAACCCGCTGGCTGGTTGTCTACCGATGATCATCCAGATCCCGATCTTCTTTGGGCTCTACCGCGCCATCGTCAACCTCAACGGCTCCGGCATCGGACACTGGACCGACGGGTTCCTCTGGATGAGTGACCTGAACAGCCCTGACCCCTGGCACATCCTGCCGATTGCCGCCGGTGTCTTCCAGTGGATCCAGTCGCGCATGATGCGCCCGGCCAACCAGAAGGTGACTGATCCGCAGCAGCAGATCATGAACATGATGATGAACTTCATGCCGTTGTTCGTCGTCTTCTTCGGCTGGACCTTCGCCGCCGGCCCGGTGCTTTACTGGGCCACGCAGAGCGTCTACTCGGTGGTGCAGCAGTGGTTCATCACCGGCTGGGGTGCCCTGGCCGAATGGTTCCCGTGGCTGCCGGAACTGCCGGAGCACCGTCGCCTCGGCTACAAGCCTCCCCGCAACCTCGACGATGTCGTGGTCGTCAGCGGCGAGCCGGTCGAGCAGAAGGGCTTCAGCGGCTGGTTGAATAAGCGCATGCAGCAGGCCCAGGAGACAGCCAACGCGCGCCAGGCCGAGGTGCAGGCCCAGAAAGCCACCCGCAACTCCGGCAAGAGTACGACCAGCACCACTGCAGAAGCGCCGAAGTCGGACCGCAAGGGCACAAGCTACCAGGACCGGGTGAACGCTGCGACGAAGAGCAAGGTGAAGCCGACATCATCGTCGCCAACCCAGCCAGGCGCAGACCCCAACCCGAATTCGAAGGCATCGAAGAAGGCCGCCCGGCGCGCGGCCCAGGAAACCTCAACCGAGCAGGCGACCTGAGCCGGTTGTCGTGTGCAGGTAAACGAGATTCGAGGGATGCCTGACGGCATCCCTCGTTCCATGCCGGTGGGGTATCATCTGCCATCATAAGAGCCACGTATGTCCCGGGATCCACTCGCCCCGTAGCGGATGCGCCAGTGAGGCGACCCGTGACCTCAATGCAAGAGAAGGCCGGCCGAACATGCAGCGAACCAGCGTAGAAATCCAGGCCTACTCGGTGGAAGAAGCCACCCGCCTGGCCCTGGAAGAACTGGGACTCAGCCCTGACGATGTTGACATCGAAATCCTGTCCGATGCCGGTCCCGACGAGGATGCCGAAGCCCTCGTGCGCGTGACCGCGAAGGGCATGGCCTCCCAACCGGTTCCCCGCGCCGAGCAGGCTCGCGCCCAGGCGCAGGCACCCACTCCGCAGCGGGCCCGCCAGGAGCGCCCGCGCAACCGGGGCCGGGGAGATCGCAACAATCGCTCCTGGCTGGAAGGCCGGACGGGACCGGAGGACCGGCCGTCGCGCCGGGGCAAGCCTCCTGCCGAGCGCGCCTCCGACCATGTGGAAACGGCCGACGAAGCGGTCGCCCGGGAGATTACCGAGGAACTGCTTCAGCGGATGGGGGTTCAGGCGAGCGTGATAGCGGTCGACAATCCGTCGTCAGTTCCCCTCGATGAAGACGAACCACCAACCATCTTCCTCGACATCTCCGGACGCGACCTCGGGAACCTGATCGGCCGCCGGGGAGATCATCTCTCGCACCTGCAATACCTGATCAGCATGCTGGTCAACCGGCACATCGAGACCTACACACGCGTGATCGTCGACGTCGAGGGATACCGGTCCCGGCGTGAAGAGTCGCTGGTGGGGCTTGCCGAGCGAGTGGCCCGCCAGGTCGCCCGCAGCAAGCGTCCGATTGCCCTCGAACCGATGCCGCCCAATGAACGACGCATCATTCACCTGGCGCTACGCGATCATCCGGAAGTTGCCACGCACAGTGCGGGCGAAGGCAGCCAGCGCCGCATTACGGTCGAGCCTCGCAGCGAATGATTCCCGGCCCGACCACCCAGCACGCGTGAACTACGTCGCCGGCGGCCTGCCATGAGCCGCCGGTGCTTTCTCCCCGCTCCCGCAGGTACGCAGGGCGCTTGCGCCGCTGCCACCGCGACATTGACAACCAACGTTTTGCAGAAAGATGCGCCATGACCACCGGTGACTCCGACAATCGACCCACTTCGCCCGCCGATCAGTCCGCTGCCATCGAGACCCCGGCACCAAAACCCAAACGTCACCGGCCCAAGGGATTCCGGCGCGAACCGTTCCGCGATGCCTCCAACCGGCGCGGGCTGCAACTCGGGAAGACGCCTGATTACCTGCTGATCGGCCACATCTGCGCCGACCTGCAGCCGGACGGCTCGGTGGTGCTCGGTGGCACGGCGCTCTACTCGGCGCTGACCGCCGCCCGGCTGGGGGCCAGGGTCGCGGTGTTGACGCGCGGCGTCTATGGGCGGGAAATCGCCGGCATGCAGGTGCCGAACCTCGATATCCTGACCGACGAAGGCATCCAGGTCGTGGCCCAGGAGGCCGAGATTCCCACCACCTTCATCAATGTCTATCAGGCCGATCGCCGCGTGCAGACACTGCCGCACTGGGCCGGCCAGATCGACCTGCGCGGCCTGCCGCCCCACTGGCGAAATGCGAAGGTCGTGCATCTTGGTCCGATCGCCGATGAAATCAACCCGCGCGAATGCGCGGGCCTGACCACCGGATTCCTCGGGGTAACGCCGCAGGGCTGGATGCGCGACTGGCCGCGCCAGTCGGGCGGCAAGGTGAGTCACATCCCGCTCCGCCTGCCTGGTGAGTTGCTGGGCCGGATCGACTCCGCCATCGTCTCGATCGAGGAGATCGCCTACGCCCGCGACGTGATTGAGCGAATCGGCGAGCGGCGCCTGGGTGTTGTCACCCAGGGTCCGGACGGGGCTCGCATCATCGCTGGCGGCCAAAAGTTCGAGTTGCCCGGTTTCCGTGTGCCGGTCAAGGACCTGACCGGGGCAGGTGATGTCTTTGCCGCCGCCTTCTTCATGAAGGCGTCCGACCGGACCGTCTCCGCCGAGAAAGCGGGCACCTTCGCCAACGCCGTGGCCGCGCTCAGCCTGGCCGATGTCGGTGCGCAGACCGTGCCGCTGATGAAGGATGTGGACGCGCTGCTGGCCCAGGGCGACAAGGTCCTCCGTCCCATCACCTAGACCGCCTCGGGACAGGCGGTTCCCCGAATACAGGCAAAACGGGCGGGAGTCACATGACTCCCGCCCGTTTCGCATTGACTCCCCAAGCTTTCTCGAGGATTTGCAGGACCGGATTACTCTCCCACCGCCGCGGCATGGAGATCAGCCAGCAGAGTCGGACGGTCGGTGCAGATCAGGTCCGGATTCAGCGTCAGCACGCTCTCCAGTTCTTCCTGCGAGTTCGTCGGCCAGCCGACGATCCGGAAGCCCTGCGCCTTCGCCTCGGCAATCAGTTCTCGATCGGCAGTGGTGTGGTTGGCGTCGGCCTGGCGACAACCGAGCCGAATCGCGGTGTCGAGATACTCACGCGAATCCCAGGCCCCAATGTATCCCCGGCGCAGATGCGGAGCCTCGCGCTGTACGATCTCCAGCGGGTAGGGCTGGAATGACGTGATCGTGACCTGGTCGTCAATCCCGCGCCGGGCGATTTCGGCCAGCACCATCGGCACCACGACATCCAGTCGGTCCGGCGCGTCGTGCTTGATCTCGATCATCAGGTCAGGCAGCGACTCGACCACATCGAGGACTTCGGCGAAGGTCGGGACCTGGCAGGGCTCGGGCCAATCGGGAAAGATCGACCGGGCATCAAGTTGCTGGATCTCATCCAGGGTGAAGGTGTGAATCTCACCGCTGCCGTTGGTAGTGCGGTCAACGGTGTTGTCATGAATCACCACCAGGTGATTGTCGGCGGTGAGGTGAATGTCGAACTCAACCGAACTCAGTCCCAGATCAACTGCATAGTAGAACCCCGGGATCGTGTTTTCCGGCGCTTCATACCTGGCTCCACGATGACCGATGAGTTGCATGACACACCCCTTCTCAGGCCCGCTCGGCCCGGTTGTACGGGATACCTTGCTCGTCCAGCAGTTGCATGATCAACGTCGGACGATCGGTGCAGATCGACGAGGGATTCATTTCCAGCACGCTGGCCAGTTCTTCGCGTGAGTTGGTGGGCCAACCGGTTACCACCATGCCGCGACGGCGCGATTCCTCCACGATGGCACGTTCAGCGGTGGGATGATAGGCGGCGGTGCGAGTGATCCCGAGTCGCCCTGCGGTCTCCAGGAAGTCCGGAGTGTCCCAGTTGCCGATATACCCGCGCGGGATCTCTGGAGCCAGTTGCTGGGCGAGTTCCAGGGGATAGGTTTCGAACGAGGTGATCGTGACCTGCTGCTCCAGGCCGAACCGCCTGATCTCTTCGATTACCAGCGGCACGACGATGTCCAGTCGCTCGGGAATGTCCTTCTTGATCTCGATTTCCATCTCCGGAAGGACCCTGACCACCTCCAGCACCTCGGCCAGCGTCGGCACCCGACAGGGTTCCGGCCAGTCCGGAAAGATCGAGCGGGCGTCGAGTTGCTGGATTTGCTCCAGCGTGAAGGTGTGGATCTCGCCCGTGCCGTTGGTGGTGCGATCGACCGTGGCATCGTGAATGACGACCAACTGGTTGTCGGCAGTCAGGTGCACGTCGAACTCGGTGGAGGTGACGCCCAGATCGATCGCGTAGCGGAATCCGGGGATGGTGTTTTCCGGAGCCTCGTATCGTGCCCCGCGGTGGCCAATGATGTGCATGACGGAATCCCCCTAGTTCGTGGCAGTGGCGTACTTCGCATCGGCCAGGCCACGGTCGGCCAGTTGCTGGCGGATAAAGGTCGGGTTGTCGGATGAGAGGACGTCCGGGTCGAGCTCGAGCACGCTCTCGAGGTCCTCGATCGTGTTGGTCTGCCAGGCGCCGATGCTGAACCCTTCCTCGCGGGCGCGGGCGACCAGGGCACGATCGGCGGTCGGATGATGGGCCTCGATCTGTACCACCTCGAGTTCGTGGGCCTCTTTCAGGAAGTGCTCGTCGTTCCAGTCGCCAATCAGGTGACGCTTGATTTCGGGCGCTTCACGCTGGGCAATGGAAAGGGCGTAGGGATCGAATCCGATGATGCGGGCGTGGTCGGTCAGGCCTAACCGGCGAATCTCGGCGATCACCTTCGGCACGATGATGTCGGAGCGCTCCGGTGTGGTCCGCTTGATCTCGATCAGGGTGAGGATCGAGGTTCCCGCCAGTTCGAGGGCCTGGCGCAGCGTGGGGATGAAGCAGGGCTCGGGCCAGTCCGGGAAGATCGAGCGGGCGTCGAGGGCCTGGAGTTCGGCCACGGTCATCTCGGCCACGGTACCGGTGCCATTGGTGGTGCGGTCGACGGTGTAATCGTGAATCACCACCACCTCGTTGTCGGCCGAGAGATGCACGTCGAGTTCATAGATCGGCAAGCCGAGATCGATCGCGTGCTGAAACCCCGGCAGCGTGTTTTCCGGGGCTTCGAACCGGGCGCCACGGTGACCTACGATCTGGGGAGAGCGAGCCATGCAGATGATTCCTTCGGTGGACCTGCGCAAGCGGCAGGCTGCTGCCTCGGCGCCGGATCGGCCGGGCCGATTTCGCGGCTACTGTATGGGCCACCTGACAGGGTGAACAGCGGAGGTCACATATGTGCAGGCAACAACTGGTCGACCCGCTCCAGCACATAGGTTGGTCGGGCCTCGGCGGGCACCATTGCCAGCATTTCGGGGGTAGTTTCACCGGTCAGCACGAGGGCGGACGCCATGTCCGCGTCGATGGCCATCCGGATGTCGGTGGTGAGGCGATCCCCGACCATCACGCACCCCGAAGCCGGCAGGCCGAGTCGATCGAGCGCGGTCTCAAGCATGAACCGGTCGGGCTTCCCCACGTTCATGCGCAATGTGGTGCCCGTACATCCCTCAACCGCGCCGATGATCGCGGCCGCATCCGGTTCACCCTGGCCATTGGGAAACGGGCAAAACCGGTCGGGATTGGTGGTCACCAGGAAGGCACGTTTGTGCACGGCAATTGCGTCGAAGGCGATCTGCAGCTTTCGATAGGTGAAGCCGCGATCGTAGCTGGCGATGACGATGTCGATCTCGGCAGGATTCTCGGACATCCGGATTCCGGCAGCCGCCAGGGCATCGATGAGCGGTTGCTCCGAGATCGGAAAGACGGTTGCCTGTGGATGATGCAGCAGCAACCAGTTGGTCATGGTATCCACGGTGTTCAGCACTTCGTGTGGCTCGACCAGAATGCCAAACCGACCCAATTTGGCGACATACTCCATCCGGCTCCGGGTCGGGTTGTTGGAAAGAAACAGGAGTGGCTTCCGGCGTTCTCGCAACCTGGCCAGCAGGTCGGCGGCGCCGGGAAGCAGCTGGTTCCCGAGGTAAATCGTGCCGTCCAGATCGAAGATGTAGCCATCGAACAGCGTGGAGGGCAGCGGCATTTCAGGACTTGGCATTCAGGTCTCCAGGTGGCGGCGGAAAGGGGGTCGCACGTTTGTGCAGGCCACAGGGCCAGCGTTGACGGCATCGGTCCGGTGATCCTACCGTGAGGATGGTTCCTGCAACGATGTGCATGCACAAACGTGCGGATGTGTACCCAGGTACAGCGATACCGACAGCAGATTCCCGGACGGGAAGGACACGAGAACAGTGGTAACGGATCGGACAGCCGTGGACGAGGCCTTGCGACGTGCGTCCACCACCCGCGAAGTGGTGGTTGGCGCGGATGGGCTGCAGGCAGTGGCGCCAATCGTCGCCCGGTTTGCCCCCCAACGTCCCGCAGTGATTGTCGCCGATGAAACGACGTGGTCGATCGCCGGGGAACGCGTCTCTGCGCTGATGGTCGCGGCAGGGCTTCCCCTGCGTGAGCCAATCATCTTTCCGGGCACGCCCACATTGCGTCCGGATACCCGCCATGTTGCCGCCATTCGCTCCCGGCTCGAATCCGAAGGTAAACCTGTCCTTCCACTTGCTGTCGGGTCCGGCTCGATCAACGACCTGACCAAGCGCGCCGCCCACGAACTCAACCTGCCCTACATCGCCGTTGGCACTGCTGCCTCAATGGATGGGTACACCGCTTCCGGGGCAGCCCTGATCCACAACGGCGTCAAACAGACGTTCGGGTGTGCCGCGCCGGTCGCGGTGGTGGCCGACCTCGACATTCTTTGTGCCGCGCCGGCCGCGATGACCGCTTCCGGCTACGGGGACCTGCTCGGCAAGGTAACGGCCGGGGCCGACTGGCTCATCGCCGACGCCGTCGGGGTCGAACCCATCGTGCCCGATGTCTGGGCGATGGTGCAGGGTCCGCTCCCGCAGATGATCGCCAACCCCTCCCGCTTCCAGGCCGGCGACGCCACCTCGATCGAGCAACTGTTCCTTGGGCTGGTGATGACCGGTCTCGCCATCCAGGTCTCCGGGTCCACGCGTTGTGCCTCCGGCTCCGAGCACCAGTTCAGTCACCTCTGGGAAATGCGCGGGCTGGAGCATGAGGGCGAACTCGTCTCCCATGGCAACAAGGTTGGCTTCGGTACCATCTTCTCGACCGCCCTCTACGAGCGATTGCTGGCTCGGGACTGGTCGCAACTCGACGTCCAGGCTGCCGTCGAACGGTGGCCCGACTGGCCCGCGATCGAAGCAACGATCCAGGCGATGGACGACTCGCCCGAACTGATTGCCCGGGCGCTGGTCGAGTGCGAGGCGAAGTACATCGACCGCGAAACCCTGCGCGACCGGCTGGAAACCTTCCGGACCGTCTGGCCCACCCTGCGCGAGCGTTTGAGTGCGCAACTGCTGCCCGCAACGACCGTCCGAAACCTGCTGATCGAGGGTGGCTGCCCGACTGAACCGGCCCAGATCGGCCTGACCCTGGCACAGGTCAGGGCCAGCTACGAACCCGCCCGCCGAATTCGCCAGCGATACACGGTGTATGACATTGCCGACGAACTCGGCGTTTTCCCTCAGTTGATCGATGAGGTGTTCGGGCCAGCGGGCTACTGGGCCCCAACCATGGCCGGAGGAGCCTGACATGCGGATTGCGATTGGCGCGGACAACGCTGGCGCCGACCTGAAGAACCTGCTTCGTGATCGCCTCGCCGCCCGCGATGATGTTGAGGTCACCGACTTCGGCGTGCCCGACGCCGAGACGACGACGGCCTACCCGCATATCGGCAGCGATGTCGCCCGGGCCGTCGCTCGCGGCGAGGCCGACCGGGGACTCCTCGTCTGCGGCACCGGCATCGGCATGGCGATCACCGCGAACAAGGTGCCCGGCATCCGCGCGACCACCGCCCACGACGCCTATTCGGTCGAGCGCTCGGTGCTGTCGAACAACTGCCAGGTGCTGGCGCTTGGGGCACGGGTGATAGGGGCCGAACTGGCCTGGAAGCTGGTGCAGGAGTGGCTCACGCACGAGTTCGACACCACCTCGGCGTCGGCCGAAAAGGTCGCCCTGATCGACACGCTCGAGGCGACCGGCTCCTGCTCCTGAACTCCCGCGTCCCTGTATGGGACGTGACGTTGGGTATGCAAACGAACGGATAAGGGTTCCGTGGCAGCGCGATCCTGTGCGAAGATCGGGCACCTCGTCCGGCCGTGGACGGGCATCCCCCAGTTACAGGAGTGCCGCATGCGGATTGCGATCGGTGAGTTTGCCCACGAAACCAACACCTTCTGCCCCGGCGTGACCGATGTCGACGCCTTCAAGGCGCGCTACTGGAACATCGGCGATGAGATTTACGCCCGCCACCGTGGGGTGCGGAACGACCTCGGCGGCATGATCGATACCGGCGAACGACTCGGGGTTGATCTCGTGCCGATCTTCGCGACAACCACCCAACCTTCGGCCACCGTCTCTCGTGTGGCGTACGAGGAAATCCGCGACACCATCTTCACCCAGCTCCGGGAGGCCGGCGACCTCGACGCCATCGTCTTCGCCCTCCACGGCGCCGGTTCGGCCGAAGGGATCGACGACATGGAAGGCACCTTCCTCGCCGAACTCCGTGCCGAAGTGGGAACCGAGATCCCGGTGGTCGTCTCGCTCGACCTGCACGGCAACACGACCGAGGCGATGCTCCAGCACGCCAACGCCCTCTTCTACTGCCACGAATATCCCCACATCGACACCTACGAGCGGGGTGCCGAAGCGCTCGAAACCGCCGTCAGGATCGTGCGTGGCGAGGTGAAGCCGTACAAGTACCTCGTGAAACTGCCGGTGGCGATTCCGCCCTCCACCACCTTCCTCGGTCCAGCAAAGGTGATCAACGAGCGGTGCTTCGAGTGGGAGAAGGAGCCCGGCATCCTCGATTGCAACTTCACCCACGGCTTCCCCCACACCGATGTGCCGGTCATCGTCACCTCGGTGCTGGTCGAAACCGACAACGACCCGGACCTTGCCAAGCGGGCCGCCGACGATGTGGTCGCGCTCATCCTCGACACCCTTGAGGACTTCCGCCAGACGCTGCCCAATGCGGAAGCGGCCATCGCCGAGGCGCTGGCCGCAACCGAGTTACCGGTGGTGGTCGCCGAGGTGTCGGACAACCCGGGCGGCGGCGCTCCCGGCAGTGGCACCCACCTGTTGCGGGCGCTGCTGGCGGCCAACGAACCCAACACCTGCTTCGGGTTCGTCTGGGATCCGGAGACGGCGGCCCAGGCTCACGCGGCGGGCACAGGGTCGACGATTTCGGTAAAGATCGGCGGCTTCACCGACGACCTGCATGGTGCCCCGATTGAGACCGAGGCGTACGTCAAGGTGCTCAGCGACGGCAGGTTCCACCTCACCAACCCGATGGGAGCCGGTTCGCTGGTCGATCTCGGCCCGATGGCCCGGCTGGTGATCGGCAACGTCGAGGTCATCGTTGGGTCGAACCGCGCCCAGACCCTCGACGATCAGCTCTTCCTGCTGCACGGCATCGACGTAACGAAGATGCGAATCGTGGCCCTGAAGTCGCACCAGCACTTCCGGGGCGGCTTCCAGCAGCTGGCGGGCACCATCATCCGCACCGATACGCCAGGTTTCACCACCAGCAACCTCTGGGACCTGCCCTACGAGCGAATCGAACGCCCGATCTGGCCGCTCGATCCCCTGCCCGAGGGCGTCCGCGAGATCGTGACAGTTGGGCGTGCCTAGCGGGCGGGTCCATTCGACCGATCGGTCCTGGCGGGCAGCCGGCGAGTGGTTCCTGCTCACCGCCCACAGCGCAAGACACGAGACGGCGACATCCCAGGCAGGGATGTCGCCGTCTCCAATTTCCAGGGGTGCTGAGGTTAGGGTGCGGGCGTCGCCAACTCCTGCGAAGGCACCAGTTGCGCACGCAGGCCCACGCCGTCGGCCTCGCTCCAGCTTTCCACAACCTTGCCGCACGAAACCCGGTAGATGTTGATGCCGGTCCAGGTGGCCTGCACACCCGTTGGCTCGATTTCGAAGAATGGTCCGGTCTGGGTGCCGGTGAGCGTCCAGCGAATCACCACCATGTCGCCATCCACCAGCACATCATCAAAGGTCATCACCATATCGGGGAAGGCGACGAAGAACGCTTCCGTGCTGGCCTTCAGCGCGTCGATCCCGGTCGTGTCCACACCCTGGCCCCAGTGGTGCACGATATCGGGGTGGGCGTAAACATCGAACTGGCTGAGGTCTTTTGAGTTCCAGACATCGAGGTAGGCTTCGGCCACGGCTGCCGTATCTTCGGGCGAGGCCGTTTTACAGGCACCCGGCAACAATTGGGGGGTGGCCTCCTGGGCGGAAACCACTGGCACGAGGAACATCCCCGCAAGGACAAGCGCGACGATCGACAGCAAACGGCGCATGGGACCACTCCACACGTGAAACGGCAATTCGATTCAGGACCCGCCATCCATCTTAGCGATCGAAGCCTGCCGACGAAACGCCTTGCCTGGCCGATCGATGGACACCACCTCCCTCAAATGGGTCAGTGAATCCGGCGACAATCGTTGCCATCAGGGATTCTGGCCAACCATGTGCGCGTTTTGGCCGCTTTCGGTCAGCACGTGAAGACCGACCAGCAGATATCGTTCCGTCGCCGTTGGTCGTCCAGCACGAGCTCGCGAATTGCGTCCGGAAGCTGCTCACGCTGCCACCGGCACTCGTTCCTGCCCGCCTCGTCCTCTTCACCGGCTGGAGCGGCCGCTTGCACGGCCTTGATCGCATACGCCGCCGCGCCGAGTTCGTGCGCGGCCACGTGCGCCACTGCCGCCGCCTGGGCCGCTGCGTAGGCGGCGAACCGTGCCGATCCTCGCAGGTCCCGTGCCGCGGCGTTGGCATGCCCGGCTGCGGTACGGGAGGCCGTCATGCTGACCTCGCCGTTCACCCAGGCCCGCACCTGCTCGATCGCCGATCGCGGTCGCGGGTCATTCGGTCGCTCCGCTTCGAACAGCGGCAGCACACGTTCGGCACAGGTGGCCGCCCACAGCGTAAGGAGATGGTGATCGGCGTCGGTCAGCGTGCCGCCGCGCCGAATGGTGATGAAGCGGGGATCGCGTTCCTTCGGCAGGATCATGGGCTCCTCGCGTCGACGTCAGCACGAAACCGCGATGGCGGAGGGATGCCGGCTCCTCCACCGTTCACTCAGCCCGATGCCAGCAATTCCTCGATCGACGATGGCAGGTTCGATCCCACAGCGTCGACGCCATACGCCCGGAGGCGGGCCAGGTCCTCGGCCGAGTCGCACGGCCAGCCGATCACCCACAAACCATGGTCACGGGCCCAATCGATGAATTCCTGGCCGACGAGGCGGTAGTCGAAGTCCGTGCCCCACACTCCTGCCGCTATCGCCCGCTCCGGATACGACGGATCGCGCCAGGCGCCATTGATCACCCGGCGCATGTCTGGATCGACCTCCGCAGCGATCTCCAGCGCGAGGGGATCGAACGAGCTGATCATCACCTTCGCCGCGAGACCGTGCGCCCGAATCACCTCGATGGCGGCCGGCACCACCCAGGCAAGTTCCTCCGGGTCGTCCCGCTTGATCTCCACCAGCAGATGGTCAAGCCCGGCAACCACCGCCAGCACCTCGTCGAGCGTCGAGATGCCGCACGGCTCCGGCCAGTCGGCGAACTGGGCTCGCGCATCGACCACCCGCAATTCGGCCAGCGTGCGGCAGGCGACTGGCCCCGAGCCATCGGTCGTGCGGTCGAGCGTCGCATCGTGGAACACCACGAGCTCTCGGTCGGCAGTGCGCTGGACATCGAATTCCACCGCTCGCAGCCCAATCGAGGCCGCGTACCGAAACCCACTCAAGGTGCTCTCCGGCGCTTCGTCCTGCGCCCCGCGATGCCCGAAGAGTTCGATCATGCTTCGCCTGCTCCCCCACCGTTCATCGCCGCCAACCGGTGCAAGATGTCCACATTGCGCGGATACAGCTCGAGAAACATCCCGTACAGCTCGTCGTAGATCGCCCGGGTGGCAGGATTCGGTTCCACCGTGCGCTCGATCTGGACCCATTCGCGGTCGATCGCGTCCAGATCCGGGATCAAGCCTGCCCCGAGTCCCGCCATGAAAGCATCACCGTAGGAGGCGCCAATCGTCTGGCTGGGCACCTGCTGAGGCAGGCCGGTGACGTCGCTGATCACCTGCAGCCAGAGGGGATTCTTCGTCCCGCCACCGACGGCCACCAGTCGCTGGGGAGACGCCCCCATTTCGCCCATCACCTCGAAATTGTGGCGCGCCCCGAAGGCCGTCCCTTCCAGCAGGGCCCGGAAGAGATGGGCGGTGGTGTGGCGCAGCGACAGGCCGACATACGCCCCCCGCGCATCGGGGTCCTGCAGGGGTGTCCGCTCACCCTGGAAATACGGCAGGCAGATCAGGCCCTCCGCTCCTGGCGGTGTGGCCGATGCGGTCTCGATCAGCGTCTCGAAGGTCTGTCGGTGTTCGGCCAGGCGGGCCTTGCCGGCGGTCACATCGAGAAACCAGGTCGTCAGCATCCCGCCGGTCTGCAGGCCGGCCGTTACTGCCCGCAGGTTCGGCAGGGCATGCGCCGTCGTCCACATCCGGGCATCGGGCTGGGGCTCGGCCACAGTGTTGATAAAGAACATCGTCGAGCCGTACATGATCATCATGTCGCCCGGATGCCGGATTCCGACACTGACGGCTTCGGCCGCGGCGTCGATCGTGCCGAACACTACCGGGGTGCCGACCGGCAGGCCGGTTTCGGCGCTGGCAGCCGTCGTTACACCGCCAGCCACATCGGTGGCGTCGCCGATTCGGGGCAGGCGATCCAGTCCAATCACGTGGTCCGCGTATCGCGCGTCCCAGTCGCCGGTTGTCCGGTTGTAGAGCGGGGCGAAGTAGGAGGCCGTGTGCCGGTCGATTACGTGTTCACCAGTCAGGCGATACACCACATACGAGCTCGAGGCGTGGATCATGGCCGTGCGGGCGAAGAGGTCTGGCTCCCGCCGCCGGTGCCAGAGAATCTTCGGGCCAATCGTCTGCGAGTTGAGGGCCATACCACTCAGGTCGAGGATGGCCTCCACCCCCAGTACATCGTGCAACTGGTCGATTTCGGCGCTGGCCCGGGTGTCGATGCCATAGAGGATGCCGGGCCGCAACGGACGGCCAGCGGCATCGATCGGCAGCATGCACGGACCGATCCCGCTGACCCCGACCGCCCCGATATCCGCGCCGGAATACCGTCCGCTGGTCAGCTCGCGGGTGACGGCAACCACATCGTGCCACCACAGATCATCGGCATCGTGCTCGGCCCACCCTGGCCGCGGAAAACTGGTGTCGTGCTCGATCACCGTGCTGGCCAGCACCTCGCCCGCCACCGTGCAGATCACCCCCTTGGTGCTGGAGGTTCCGATATCGACGCCGAGCAACAGCGATCCGCCCACGTTCCTGCCTCTCCACCGAATCAAGCCGCCGGTCTACGCTGGTCATCCTACCGGCAAGCACGAACCACCGTCGCACCGGCACCGCTGCACACGCGTGCAGGTAGTCACCCGGCGCTCCCTGCTACCCGAGCCTGATCAGGAAGGTGTCGATCTGCGCGATCCGGGCGGTCCGGGCGGCGCTGCGAAATACGTAGACACCCGACATCGCCCAGGTATCGTCTCCCCAGGCGATCGTGCCACTCGCCGAGGCCAGCTTTCCGTGCGAAAGGATCGTTTCGATCTCCATCGATGTCGGCAGGTCAGACGCCTTCTCCCTCAGCCACTGGCCAACCGCTGCCTTCCCGTCCAGGCGCGTCATGCCGACGAGATTCCAGGTCACATCGTCGTCGAGCCAGAGGAGGATGGCGTCGAGGTCACCCGTCGCAAAGGCGATGTTGAGGTCGCGAACGAGCGCCATGCGGGGCGAGTTTCCACACCCGACATCGACGACGACATCCTCGGCCTTCACCCCGCTCCTCCCAGTTCGCGCGCGGCAATATCGGTCCGAATCATCTTCCCCTCGAAGTCGATCTTCGCCACCGCCGCGTAGGCCCGGTCTCGCGCTTCCTGCAGGGTGGCGCCCCTGCCAACGACTGTCAGCACGCGCCCACCTGCCGTCACCAGTTCGCCGTCCGCCGTGCGCTTCGTTCCCGCATGGAAGACCAGCACGTCTGGATCGCTCTCCGCTGCCTCGACCCCGCTGATCGGCACCCCGGTGCGGTAGGCGCCCGGGTATCCGCCTGACGCCATCGCGACTCCCACCGCCGCGCCTTCCTGGGCCGGTTGCGGCGTTTCGGCCAGCGTCCCGTTCGCGACGGCGAAGGCCCATTCCCCGAGGTCACCCACCGTGGTCGGCAGCACGACCTGCGTTTCCGGATCGCCGAAGCGGGCATTGAACTCGATCACCTTGGGGCCGTCCGGCGTCAACATCAGGCCGGGATAGAGCACGCCGTGGAGG
>JAEZJB010000293.1 GCA_023415845.1 Chloroflexota bacterium
GGCCCAATGCGTCGTGGCCTCCTTGCCATCGAGTAAACCCAGCGTTGCCAGCAGGATCGCCCCGGTACACACACTCGTGGTGAGTTCCGCCGTTTGGTGCTGTTGAGCGATCCACTTGAGCAGGGTCTGGTTGGTGATTTCGGTGCGGGTGCCGCGTCCGCCTGGAATCAGGACCATATCGAGCGGCGGATGCTGGTCAATTGCGAAGTCAGGCTTGACGTGTAATCCGTTGCGACACGAGACGAGATCGTCTGTCTCGG
Source organism: Chloroflexota bacterium (assembly GCA_023415845.1). GTDB lineage: Bacteria > Chloroflexota > Chloroflexia > Thermomicrobiales > UBA6265 > JACCYX01. The sequence goes on from JAEZJB010000293.1 coordinate 261, forward strand.
CAATGACGTGCACGTCATACAGTCGACTGCCGTCATCGGTCGCGCCGCTTTCTCTGGCGACCGAGAACACTTCGAAGGGGCCGCAGAAATCGAGCACCTCGACGTCGGGAAAAATCAGAATTCCGAGAGACCGTGCCTTGTCACCCATGGTGTCTCCAGTCAGGAATGATGTCGGGAATATCGTCGAATGCCCGTTCGCGGTGCGTCACGATCTGCTTCAACATGTCGACATTGTCGCTAGTAAACCCATCCACGCCATGCCGAAACAGGTAAGCGGCAACGACGGGATCATTGACGGTCCAGGCGACAATCGTTGTCCCAAGGTCGTTCAGACGTCCCAGTGTCTCGATATCCAGCAGTTCGTGGCGGACGGAGATCGCCGGATTCTCCTGCGCCTCGAGCTTTTCCCACACCAGCGCCAACTCGGCGTGGTTGCCTACCGAATAAAAGACGTGCACATTCGGCAAACGCTCGATGGGATCCAGTTGGGTCCACGCTCGACCGCAAACAATCACTTCCCGCCCTTTCTGGACCTGCTCGATGGCCTCGATCGCTCGCTCGCCCAGCCACGGCAATGTTCCTTTGAAATCGATGAACAGTGGCGCCGTTGGCGGCAGGGCACGAACCAGGTCCGCCAATTCCAGTTGGTGGGGTCCTATCGCCTCGATGTACCACTTCTCCCAATAAATGGGAAAGGGACCGAGGGATTTTGCATGCCGAACTTCAAGTCGCCCGTGAAACGGCCACAGATCGGTTTCGATCATGTCGAATCCGGTTTCGATTGCGGCAAGTGCGGTCGAAATGGTGTTGCCCCACCGATGCGCGATGGCGAGCGGTCGATGGTCCGGAAGAATTGGGTGCGTGCCCAAGTGCATGTTCTCCAGCGATTCTGGCGGTCGTCACGAACGCGTTTGCTACACTCCCATCGAGTATATGGCCGAGCGAGCAAGACCCGCTCCCGACACGAGGTGCCAGAGCGTGACAGAACCTGAACACAACGGTGTGGAATCAAACGGGCACGATGCGCAGTTCGTATCCGAAGGCGAGGAGATCAAGCCAAATCCAAAGCGGCAGCGCCTGCAGGAGGCGATCGAGCGCGCCAGCATGCAGGCCGGTGAGGCAGAGAATGTTCATGCCGTTCAGGTGAACATGGACCGGTCAGGAGCCGAACACATCGAGGCGCAACGCGTGACACTCGATCGATCGGGCGCGAAATCGCTTTCGACCCAGTCTGCCGATCTCACTGATTCGGGTGTCCTGCAGTTGAGCGGTGAAAACCTAACCCTGCATGGATCATCCGCAGTAATCGCCAATGGGCGCAACATCGGGCTCAACGATTCCAGGGCGGTCATCGTTGCGGCCGGCGAGACGCGCATGGAGCAGGGCGGACGGATTGGCCTGCTCACCACTGGGAGCGTCGAGGCGACAGGTGACGTCAATGCCATGTTCCTGATGACAGGCGAAGTCAAGGCCGGGGGTGACGTCAACGTCACCTTCGACGCGCTTTCTGCCGGCGTGTTGGGAACTGCAATTGGTGTGGCTCTCGGCCTGGTTCTCAAATTTATCCGGCGCTAGCCGCGATTTGCACGCTTGCGTCACCGAGGTGAAGGCATGAATGGACTTCTGAAGTTTGTGGTCGGCGGTGCGGTCGGTACCGCTGTCGGACTTGTAGTTGCCAGTCTGGCTGCGCCAAAGAAAGGCACCGAGTTCCAGGCCGACGTGCGCCAGCGGCTCGCTGACAGCATGGCTGCCGGAGACGAAGCCGAGCGCCAGGCCAAGGCTCAGCTTGAGCATCGATTCCGCACACATGTCGGAGACTCCCAGGCATTTACTGGTTCCGCCAGCCCGAAGGGGAGTGCGCTGTGACCTTGATCGGCTGCGGCCAGTTGACCTGGAAGGGTGTCGATGACGATCAGGTCCTGGCCGAAATTGCGAGTGCCGGTTACGACGGGGCACCTGGCTCATTGGCCACTGATCGAACTCCAGATGAAGAAGTTGCCTGGTTCGCACGCCACGGTCTCGTGCCTGCGCCGCCCTATTATTCGGCACGTTGGTGGATGCCGGAGGAGCGCGATGCAATCATTGGTGCCGCTCCTGTGGTCGCCAGGCGTGTGCGTGATCTTGGCTGTGATGTGCTGTACGTGGCTGCTACGGGCATGGATTACGTGACGCCTGTCGGCCGAACTCGGCGTGATGCGGCCGGCAAGATCACTGCTGCGGATGCGATGACTCATGATCAGTTTGCGCAGTTCGGTGAGGTCCTTGGACTCTTTGCCGAGGCTACGCTCGCCGAGGGAGTTACAAGCTCATTCCACCCCCATGTTGGAACGGTGATTGAGACTGCCTCCGAACTCGAGCGTCTCCTGGAGTTGGTGACGACTGACGCGCTCGCGCTGGGTCTCGACACTGGCCACATCGCCTGGGCCGGAGATGATCCGGTCGCGGTCTGCAATCGGTATCTCGATCGGATTTCGACGCTTCACCTCAAGGACGTCAATGACGACATCCGCAGGAAGGGTGTCGAAGCAAATTGGTCCTACAGTGATTTCACCGAGGCGGGGGTGTTCGCCGAACTTGGCGAAGGCATGGTCGACTTTCCTGCGATTCTCGATCCTCTCCTGGCCACCGGATTCGACGGCTGGTTGATCGTGGAAACGGACATCACGCTCAAGCCCACTGCTCGGGAAAGTGCCGAAATCAGCCGGGCCTATCTCCGCTCGATCGGTCTATAGACTCGACCGCCTCTTCTCCATCTAAACCGCCGGTTACGGATTCGGTCTGGCTCCGGTGCACCGGGATGAGAGTCGGCGCAAGGGCCAACGATTCTGCCGGGCTGGTTGCCGATACGACGATTGCTGCAGGCGATGCCTGTCTGCTTGATAAGGTTGCCCTGCTGTTAGCATCGAGTTGGGGCCGACTTCTATCCCCCTTCGGCATTTTCTGGTCGTGGAAAGTTCCATGTGAATGACGTATCGCAAACCTGTTGTTGGCATTGTCGGGGCTGGGCAACTCGCCCGTATGACGATCCAGGCTGCCATCCCGCTTGATATCGACATTGTCTTGCTCGCCGCGGATGCCAACGATGGCGCGGCGCAAGTCAACCCGCGTGTGCTGGTGGGCTCACCCGACGACGAAGCGGCGTTGCAGCGACTCGCTGCCGAGACCGATGTCATCACCTTTGACCACGAGCTCGTCGACCCGGCCATGCTCGCCAGGCTCGAGGCGGCTGGGCATACGGTCTGGCCATCATCCTCCAGCATGGCCCTCGCCCAGAACAAACGACGTCAACGCCAGGAGCTCGGCGAGCTCGGTTTGCCGATCCCGGCCTGGACAACTGTCGACTCGCTCGACGATGCGCTCGCCTTTGGCGCTGATCACGGCTGGCCTATTGTGCTGAAGGCGTCACGTGGTGGGTACGACGGCCGGGGCGTCTGGATCCTGGAAGACGCTCGATCGGCCGAGGTGGTGATTCCATCAGCCCTGGCGGCAGGCACCACTCTTCTGGCAGAGAAGTTCCTGCCCCTCGACCTTGAGATCGCCGTACTTCTGGCCCGGCGTCCCGGCGGAGACATCGCAATGTACCCGCCCATCGAGACCGTTCAGCGCGCGGGAATCTGCCGCGAGCTCCGGGTGCCGGCGTCAATCGATCCCCAACTGGCCGCAAGCGCCATGGCCATTGCCCGACGTATTGCCGAGCACATTGAGATTGTCGGCATTCTTGCCGTTGAACTCTTCGTCTCTCGCGGTGAAATCTACGTCAATGAGTTGGCGCCCAGACCTCACAA
>JAEZJB010000317.1 GCA_023415845.1 Chloroflexota bacterium
ACCTGGGTCCGGCCGACCTCCCCGCGCCGGAATTGAGCACGCCTGCCGCGTGGCTCGTGCGGCACTCCCGGTTTGGGCAGGATTGGCGGCCCGGTCGCGGTCTCCGGCCTCGCCGGGCATGCTAGGATTCCCGGACAGAGAGCCGCAGGTCGCCCGGAACCCTTCGCAGGGCAGTTGGGCGTTGGATACGAAGCGTGTGCATTCGGTTCGTATGCCGCAACCTACCGGCCAGCCGAACCCAGACCCTACGGAGGAAGCTCACGCATGTCCGACACCGCGACCAGCGCAACGATGGAACGGCCGAAGCCCAACGGACTGGAAGGCGTTGTTGCGGCGTCTACCGAGCTCAGCCACGTCTTCGGCGAAGAGGGCAAGCTCGTCTATCGCGGCTATGACATCCACGAACTCGCCGGCAAGGCCTCCTTCGAGGAGGTCGCCCACCTTCTGTGGGTTGGCCACCTGCCCAACCGGGCCGAACTCGACGCCCTTCAGGCCCGGTTCGGTGAAAACCGTGTGCTGCCCGATTCCGTCGTCGCCGGCATCCAGCAACTCCCGCGCGATGCCAACCCGATGGACGCGCTGCGCACCGGCGTTTCGATGCTGGGCGCCAGCGACCCCACGAAGTTCGACGACCAGCCGGACCTCGACGAGGCGATTGCCCTCGCCGCTCGCTTCCCGGCGATCCTCGCCACCTTCTTCCGCCACCGCGAGGGCAAGGACCCCATCCAGGGCCGCGCCGACCTCAACACCGCCCAGAATTACCTCTACCAGCTCTTCGGCGATGTACCCGACGAGAAGCACTGGAAGCCGCTCGAGGTCTACCTGGTGCTGCTGGCCGATCACGGTCTCAACGCCTCGACCTTCACCGCCCGGGTGATCGCCTCGACCGATTCCGACCTCGCCTCCGCCCTGACCGGTGCGGTCGGCGCCCTCAAGGGACCGGCCCACGGTGGCGCCCCGGCCAAGGTGCTCGATATGTTGAACGAGATCGGCACGGTCGATAACGTGGAGCCGTGGCTGACCGCCGCCTTCGATCGCGGCGAGCGACTGATGGGCTTCGGCCACCGCGTCTACAAGGCTGAAGACCCCCGCGCCGAAATCCTCCGCGGCATGGCCGAAACCGCCTCGACGCCGGAGTTCTTCGCCCTCTCCAAGCAAACCGAAGACGCTGCCCTGCGCATGCTCGACGAGCGCAAGCCCGGCCGGCGGCTCTACACCAACGTCGAGTTCTATTCGGCGGCGGTGCTGGCGGCGGTTGGCCTCCCCGGCGACATGTTCCCCCCCACGTTCGCCGTGGCCCGCTCGGTCGGCTGGTCGGCCCACGTGCTGGAGCAGGTCTCCAACAACCGCCTCATCCGCCCGCAGAGCGAGTACATCGGCCCGGTCGGCCTCACCTTCAAGCCCATCGACGAGCGGTAGGCTCAGGCCTCAATTCAGGGCATCCACATCGACGGGCTGGTCAATTTGCTGACCAGCCCGTCGTTTGCTTTTGAACCTTGTCAGGATGTGAGCCTCAGTGGCAATGGGTTCGGGCGGACCTGCCGCGATTGTGTACGAAGGCATCCATTCGGGAAGCAAGCGGCTGTCGTCCGCCCTGCCTGTTGGTGTCGGCTTTGGGTCGATCGCTCGGCAACCTGACGTCCTTCGCCAGCAAGGCCTCCACACCATCTCCCTTGGACACCACGTTGACACTCACGGAGGCCAACCCTCTGGGACGATTTTCGACGCTGGAGCGGAAAGATCAACCTTACTGACAGCCAGGTTGGGAGCCGGATGCTGGCATCCCCTCAGCATCCGGCGTGGCGACCGACTGGCCTTCGCTTTCCAGATTGACCCTGTCCGCCGTACAGATCGATCGCATTTCGTCGATAAATAGGATGCCATCCTGTTCGGCGAACGCGACCCATATCAGGAGACGATTCCCTTGGTTTGGTTCGCCAGCTTCAAATGGAGAAAAGTCCTCGCTGGAAACAATGCCAAACATCACACCAAATCGTCCGTCGACCAGCTCGTAAACCTGGCGAGGATCGAAAACAACGTATCCACCACTCCATCCTGGCCCTTGTGAATCGACAATGATGATGCGTGGACTATTCAGCGTGATGACGGCTGAACGGAGGACAACATCGTCCGGAGGGGTCGGGGGTAGATTCGCAGGAGACCCGAACAATGCATTCCATTGGCGGTCGGTTACAAGGGATCGTACCGCCAGGGCCTGGGCAGACTCAGCTGGATTCTCCGGATCGAACGACACAGGCAGATTGCAGTTCATGAGAGACACGTAGGTCTCAAGAGCTTGCTCGACGATCTCAATTGAGGCAAATCGCACGGCCTCGTAGTGAGGCTCCGCACGGAAATCCGGTTCCTGCCACGTGACCTCGCGCGCTACACATGCCCCATCCGCACCCGGCGTCGCCTCGAGCGGCGCCATCCCGCCCTCGCCGTCTTCAGTCGGGGTGGCGGTCGCCAGCGCGGGCGAAACGACCCGGTCATGCGCGACCACGAGCAACGACGCCAGGAACATCAGCACCAGGCCGAAGCTGATCACCGATTGCCCTCGCCCAAGGCGCTGCCGCGCCCAGCCGCCCGACGCGATGAACCCGGTCGCTGCCCGCGAGGGGGAAGCCGGTCGCGAGGTTGTCGCGGCATCCATCACCCTCGCCCACATGGCGTCTCGCGGAACCACCGTGCCAGTCATCGGCGGGCCAATCGCCCGCTGGACCTGCCGCGCGGTCCGCTCGATATCGGTCGTCGCCGGCCGATCGGGATCGGCGACGAATTCCCAGAGCGATTCGGCCTCGGCGAAATCGCGGTCGCTGGTCATGGCAGGTCCTCCTCGGAGG
>JAEZJB010000331.1 GCA_023415845.1 Chloroflexota bacterium
GCGCCGTGACAAGCTCCCGGGCCAGGCGAGGCTTCGCCCAGATGTCGAAATATTGCTCCCGGTTCAGGTGCGCCTCGGCAAAGACTTCATCTTCGAAGAGGTCGAATTCGGCATTGGCGGCCTGGAGAGAGTCCTGCATCTGCTGGGGATCGGGTGTGCTCTCGGGGGAACCGGCGATGGGGGTGGCAAGCGGTGTGCCTTCCACAACCGGGGTCGCCGCTACCGGGCTTGCGCTCCCTGGAACGGGAGTGCCGACCGGAGTTCCCATGGCGATCGCGTTCTGGGTGGCCGCCGCTTCCGCCGTTTCCGTGGCAGCCTGGGCGCGCGCGGGAATCATGGTCGGCGACGGAATTGGGGTGACCAGCGGCGCATCGGGCGGGGCGAATTGATTGAGCGCATAGGTTTCAACGGCTTCATCGCTGAGGTCGATACCCATGGATTCGGCGCCGTCGAGAAACAGTTGATCATCCACCATCTGCTGCAGCGTAATGCCGCTCACGTCGGTGCTACCCCAGACATCGTTGCGCTGGGCATCGAAGCTGGCCGCAAACTGGAGAAACTGCTGCTGTTGTTCGCCGGAAACCTGCGATGCGAAGGACTCGTACTGGCGGGCCTGGTTGTAGAGGGCCAGGGACTGGTATTGCCAGTAGTCCTTACGGGTGATTTCCTTGCCGTTGACCGAGGCGAGCACCTGGTTTGGCTTGATGAGGTACTCGTAGCTGGCCCCGATGCCGAGGATGATGACGATCAAGACGGCGGCGCCAATCATGGCCAGCCGGAACCAGCGCTGGTTCTGCGCTTCCTGATCCCGCCGGCTCATCCGCCGCGAAGACGATCCGGTCGAAGATCCCCCACCCACTTTCTGCCGGATGGACTCAAGCCGATTCTGGTTAGGTTTCATGAGAGCAGGCGCCTTCGTGTCGTGAGCCGGGATGGCCCATGTGCCACCGCGAGTGGACCCGGTCCAACCAGCAAACGGCGCGCCGATCCAGCTGGCTGGAAAATTGGCGCGCCGTAGCGATCGTCCGTCAACCTAATTGTTCAGACGATCCCGTCGGAGTTCTAGTTCCGCTCGGTGGAGCCAGTGAATGGCAGGAGCGCCATGAATCGGGCGCGCTTGATGGCCACGGTCAGCGACCGCTGGTGCTTGGCACTGGTACCCATCTTGCGGCGCGGCTCAATCTTGCCACGTTCGCCGACGTGACGGCGCAGGCGGGCGAGATCCTTGTAATCGACGTGCTCGACGTTGTCGATGGCGAACTGGGAGACCTTGCGGCGCGGGGTGTACCGTCCGCCGCCGGAGCGACCGCGGCCACCGCCGCCCCCTGGCCGGCGGCCACCGGGACCGCCCTCGCCTTCACCGCGCTGAGCCTGCGGTCCACCGAAGCGGGAGCCACCGGGGCGACCTTCGCCATCGCCACGGGGTGATCGCTGATCCTGATCCTGAGTGTTGTCAGACATAATGAACGTCTTCCTGTTTGGTTATGAACGGCAGATGCTAGAAGGGAACGTCGTCGAAGTCCGTGGGTGGGTTGTTGTCGTACCCGCTGCGGCGGGAACCACTATCGGGACCAGATTGACCGCCGGAGCCGTAACCGCCTCCGGACTGCTGGCCGCCGTAGGAACCCTGCTCGCCGTCTCGCTGGCCACTGCCGACGAACTCAAAATTCGTCATGGTGACGTCGTAGGAGATTCGCTTTTGACCGTCGTTGCCAACGAACTCACGAGGCTCAAACGATCCTTCGACGTAGAGGGGGCGACCCTTGGCAATGTATCCCTGCTGGGTGAGCTTGTCGATACGATCAGCAAGGCGGTCCCATGCGGACACCCGGTACCACGTTGGTGGAGCTTCCTCGTTGCGGCCCTGCCCTGATCGCGGACGGGGGTTCACGGCAATGCTGAAGGACACCACCATGGTTCCGTTCGGCGTGTAGCGTGTTTCCGGGTCCTGTCCTAGATTTCCGAAGACGGCGATTCTGGCAAAGGCCACGGGTCGACTCCTGTCTACTTCTCTTCTGCGGACTCGGCAGCTTCGGGCGCGGATTCGGACTCGCTGGCTTCGATAGCCTCTTCGGCGGCAACCACTTCGGCTGCGACCTCGACGAGCTCTTCTGCCTCGACGATGGCTTCGGCCTCAGCGAGCACTTCTTCGTTCACTGCTTCGACGGCGGCTTCAGCCTCGACCTCGGCGGACTCTTCGGTTTCGGCCGGAGCGTTGGCAGCTTCACGAGCAGCGTCCCGCTCCTGCGGGGAACCCCAGCGAGGATCTTCGATAACCAGCAGGTGACGGATGACGTTGGTATCGAGCTTCAGGTCACGCTCGATATCGCCGAGGCTCGATGGTGTCGCGGCGAAGTGCCAAATGGCGTAGTAGCCATCGCGGTAATCAACGCCATTGAAACGGATGGTGTACGCGAGCCGGCGACGTCCCCAGGGTGAATCCTGGAGGATCTCGCGGATTTCAGCACCGACCGCCGTCACATAGCCGCTGACCCGCTCAATCGCGCCCGTCAGTGCTTCATCGGCCAGCTCGGGAAGGAGCATGACCATGAGCTCATAGTTACGCGGTTCACGAGGATAATCAGCCAAAACTTACCCCTCTCTGTGGGTTTCCCCCGAAGTCGCGGGATCCGGTAACGGACCTCTCCGGCTCGGAGGAGAGATGGGACGAAACTCCTGTTTCGTCAGACACACCAAAAAGCCCGGCATCCGGGCCACACGGCAGTATACCACCGTCGCGCCATTGGCTACTTCGACACCTTCGTGGACCAATCGTCGCGATCAGGCGCGGGGTTCGAGGGTGAGACCGAGGAGTTCGGAGAGTTCGCGGAGCGTGGCCTGGGCCGGTCGGATGTCATCGGTCACCGGGGCCTGGAGGATGGCGTTCGCAATCTCCTGCAGCTCGACGATCGCCATTGGTGTGTTGAGATCGTCGTCAAGAGCGGCAAGGAATCGCTCGCGCTGGCGCGAAACGTCCAGGACAGTGTCCAGGCCGAATTCACTGGACGTGGCTGCCTCGGCGAGCGAGTTGGCAACTGTTGACCAGTGCTCGATCGCTTCGTCGTCGTATTCCCAGCGGGTGCGGTAGTGGTTTGAGTGGAGATACAGACGGAACGCATCGGATGAATGCGTCTTGAGCACTTCACTGGCAAGCACCAGGTTGCCGAGCGACTTGCTCATCTTCTCACCCTGATAGTCGAGCATGGCGACGTGCATCCAGATTCGTACAAACGGCGTTACGCCGGTCGCGTTTTGGGATTGGGCGATCTCGGCTTCGTGATGCGGGTAGATCAGGTCGTAGCCACCACCATGGATATCGACAGTCGGGCCGAGGTACCGCATTGACATGGCGCTGCATTCAATATGCCAGCCGGGGCGACCGAGTCCCCATGGTGAATCCCATGTCGGTTCGCCCGGCGCGGCCGCCTGCCAAAGAATGAAGTCAATCGGCGCTCGCTTGTTGGGGTCGTCCGGGAAGTTTCCACGCTCATTGGCGATCGGGAGCATTTCTTCCGGAGCGAGATGGCTTAACTTACCGAAGTCGGGATCCTTTTCGACCGAGAAATAGACACTGCCGTTGGAGACGTAAGCCAGATCTGCGGCGATCAGTTTCGTGATGATCTCCTGCATTTCCGGGACATGCTGTGTGGCGTGCGTGTAGTGATCGAACGGCAGCGCGTTGAGATTTCGCATGTCGCGCAGGTAGCGGTCAGTTTCCTGGCGGGCGAGGTCGTCCCAGGCCATGCCGCGTTCGCGGGCCTTGCGCAGGATGTCGTCATCGATATCAGTGACATTCTGAACGTAGGTGACATCGACGCCCTGGTACCGAAGGTAGCGCACGAGTATGTCGTAGGTGAGGAAGGTGAAGGCATGACCAGCGTGCGTGGTGTCGTACGGCGTAACGCCACAGACATAGATGCCAACGTGGTTGTTGACAGGCACGAACTCTTCGGTCATCAGGGACTGAGTGTTATACAGCCGCATGCGGGTTCTGCTCCACCTAACGTCGTCAACGGGCATGATGCTTCGGCAGGCGTCGGCCTGGTCTGGCGGCCATAACGATACCATTGGGAGTTGCTATCACCAATATACCGTTGGCGGGGAGTGCCGGTCTCCGAGGATGGGTGGGATGCGTGCTATGATCCCGGACGTGACCGAAATCGGACGAGGCAAACAGTACGATGATCCCCACAAGACCTTCATCCCCCTCCCTCGCCAGCCGTCTTAACCTCCGTTGTTTCCGTGGAATGTGCCAGGTGGTGATGCTGCTGCTGGCGGTGTCCATGGTGGTGACTCCGGTCGGTGCGCAAGAAGGCACTCCCCCACCGCTGGCTGGCGAGCAGGACACCTCGGTGCCGTGCTTCGACGGGCGGCTGAGGATTCGTGACCTTGATGTGGTGGACGATCAGATTCCGGCTGGACTGGAGCGAGTCTACGACCTGGGTGAGGCCTGGGAAGAGGATGCCAAGCTCTTCTCGCTGCGAATTGGATGCCCACTGCTGGAGACCGGAATCCAGTTGGATGGCGTGTTCTTCTCGAAGACGGCCCAGGCGTTCTACTACACCGCTACCAATGAAACGCGGGCGACGAACAGCGATCCAGCCACGATCCCAGTGCTCGATACCAGCAAGGGGCTGCAGGTGAGTTTCGTGTATGGATCCCTGGTGCGGGCGGGATTCCCGGAAGACTCTCTCCTGGCGGCCACTGGTGGTGTCACCATTCGACCGAGCACCGAAGACCAGCCATTCGGGCCAGAGGCGGCGCCGAGAGGTGATGTCTACTTCCACGTTGCAATCGAAGATCGCGGCGAGGTGGTTGACCTGTGGATCGCATCGAGAGACGGGAAGATCTACCAGTACGCGGCGGGATAGAGACGCGCAGACGGAATGCCGACATCACGAATGGAGAGGGACCATGACGACGCGACCAGTGTCATCAATCGCCGAGGTAGCGGAAGCGGTAGTGGGTATCCTGCGGCAGCGTCCTTCGGCGCTCCTGAGTGATTTCGATGGAACGTTGAGTCCGGTAGCTCCAACCCCGGATCTGGCCGAAGCGGCCCCGGGGGTGGCCGAGACCCTGGCTGGGCTTGCTCCCAAACTGGCGTTGACCGCCATCGTGACCGGTCGGGGGATTGCGGACGTGGCGAACCGGGTGGAAGCACCGGGACTCGTTTACGTGGGGAATCACGGGCTGGAGTGGCTGGCGGGGGGCTCTCATCACGTTCACCCAGCCGGGCAAGAAGCCCAAAAGGTGCTGCCGGAAGCGCTGCGCGATATCGAACAGCGGCTGACGGCGCATGTGAGTCTCGATGGGGTGATATTCGAAGACAAGGTGTATTCGGCTTCCATCCACTATCGGTTGGCACCCGATCCGGTGGCCGTACGAGCCGTGCTGGAACCGGCGATGCATGAAGTTGCCGAGGAGTATGGCTTTTGGGTGTCGGACGGCAAGATGGTATTCGAGCTGCGGCCAGGGGCGTCGATCAACAAGGGGACGGCGACTCGGCACTTGCTCGCCGAATATGGCATTCGGGGTGCTGTTTTCCTGGGTGACGATGTCACGGACGCAGACGCTTTCCGCGTGCTAACGCAGATGCGGAACGACGAAGACATTTCGACCCTGTCAGTCGGGGTATTGACGCTGGATACCGCGCCGGTGGTGATCGAAAGCGCAGACTACCTGCTCGACGGAGTTGATGATGTCGTCTCGATGTTGCTGCAGGTGAACGAGTTGCTCGATGCCTCGCCAGGGGAAGCGCAATGAAGAGCAGATGGTCGTTGTTGATGGCCTGTCTTCTGGTGATGGTGCCGCAGATACTGCTGGCCCAGCGCGTCGAAACCCCGCCCTGGCGAGCGCCGTTGCCGGAAGCCCGAGCGACAGCCGAGATCGTTGTGGGTGAGACACCGCTGACGGTGGAGCTGGCGCGAACGCCGGATGAGACGTCACTCGGACTGGGGTACCGGAATGGTCTCGAGGAAGGGAGAGGGATGCTCTTCATCTTTCCGGAGGCTTCGATGCGTGTGTTCTGGATGAAGGGAATGCGGTTCTGTCTCGACATCATCTGGATTGTCGATGGCCAGATCACCGGAGCTGCCGAGAACGCCTGTCCGGATCCCGAGGGTACTGATGACGCCGAGCGGATGCGATTTCCATCGACAACGCCGGTGACTCACGTCCTGGAAATGCCGGCGGGGTGGCTGGCGGAGCATGGATACGGGGCGGGCACACCCGTTGAATTCCCGCCCGGGCTTTGACACCACATCGTGACCCGCGTATACTTCGGCACGTTGTGAGTGCGAAATGGTTTCGCGTGCACACGGCAGTCAATCGATTGTGGACCCATCCACCGATCGTGATGAAAACGGGGCCGTAGCTCAGCTGGGAGAGCGCAACACTGGCAGTGTTGAGGTCAGGGGTTCGAGCCCCCTCGGCTCCACCACGACGAAAAGCCCGGATGCATTTGCATCCGGGCTTTTCTTTGCTGGCACAAGGCAGGGGAGTGGCGGCGGAGCTTAACTCAATGGCATGAATCCATCAGCAAGCTGCAAGTTTCACTGGATACAGGATTAACCTAATCCCAATGGGTAGCACGCTCGTCATAGGCCGTCCGGTTCGCATCGATCTCGGACATATGCGTTTCTGCCCACTCCTTGAGTTGCTGCATCAGCGGCACCAGCGAATGTCCCAGCGAGGTGAGTTCGTAATCGGTACGTACGGGCACGCTTGGTGTGACCGTGCGCGTCAACAGCCCATCACGCTCCATGCGGCGAAGCGACTGGGTGAGCATCTTCTGACTCACTCCATCCAGTTGCACTGACAACTCGGAATAGCGTAACGGTCCTCGGAGCCCGAGCGCGACAATCGCCAGGCTGACCCACTTGTCTCCTATCGTGTCCAGGAGCCGACGGCTGGGACATGACGCGACGAACACATCGTATCCGCGCCGACCCTCTTCCCCTGTCGTTTCCACGAGGCACCTCCAGGTGCGTACAGCACTTCAAAGTGCCTTCTTCCCAAAAGAGAGTAACACTCGCATAGTGGGGTGCCAATGGAAAAGCACTTCCACCGGACACCACTTACAAGGAGTCAGATTCATGTTTGCAGTCGTCTCTCGTACCAGCGACCCGACACCCCGACTTGAAGCCACAACCCCCACGCCGCTCGGCCCGACCGACATTCGTGTCCAGGTTGCGGCAGCAGGATTCACGCTTTTCGATGCCTTCTCTGCCGCCAACCATGACATCCTTGGACTGCCAGAGGTTATTGGTCACGGCTTCGACTTCAGTGGCACGGTTACCGAGATCGGTTCCGAGGTGCACATGGTTGTGCCGGGGCAGCTTGTGGCCGGTTTACACGCTGATGCGGCGGCGACCGCCCGAGCCCACGCCACCGAAGTGGTGGTTCCGGCGACGAATGTCGCACTCGTCCCTGAGGGGCTCTCGCCTGAGCAAGCGGCGACGGTACCGCTCAATGCCCTCACAGCTCGGCAGAGCCTCGACCTCCTCGGCAGAGCCTCGACCTCCTCGGCGCTGAACGTGGACGTCTGCTGGTGACTGGCGGCGCAGGTTCGATCGGCACGTGGGTTATCGCCCTGGCCAGGCTTGACGGCTGGCAAGTGGACGCATTGACTCGACCCGGGAGCGAGTCGATCGCGCGGGAGGCTGGAGCGGTCGAAGTCGTCACTCAGCTCCCCGGACCGGATTACGACGCCGTGGTCGATGCCGCGGCTATCGGCGGCGATGCGCTCAATGCCGTCGTTGACCACGGCCGATACGTGAGCCTCAAGCCGGGCAGAGCCCCGGAAATGACACGCAACATTGTCGTTTCGACCGTCTTTCACCAACCCGACGGGGCAATGCTTGCACATCTTCTCCGTCTCGCAGCCGAGGGGGCGGTGCCAATTCGCATCGCGGCGATCCGGCCCCTCTCGTCTGTGGCAGAGACGTACGCCGAGGCCACGAGCGCGCCAGGCTCCGCTGGCCGCTGGCTCCTTGTCCCCTAATGAGGATTCTGCAGGGAGTTCGTCCCGTTGGCTGATGGCCTGGCGCGCGTGGTGCCGAACTGGATCATCAGGGCGGCGATGGGGTGCACGTTTTTTGATACGGTCAGCCTGTTAGCCATCGAGGAATTCGGGGTCGATGGGGACCTGAAGACCAGTGGCCAGACTGTTCGTTCTGGCGGCGGCGGTGATGACTGACCGGAGTTCAGCGAGCATGCCGTCGGTGGCACCCCTGGCGCGAGCGGCGGCAGAGTGGGAGCGGATGCAGTACTCGCAGCCGTTCGTCGTCGAGACGGCGATATAGATCAATTCCTTGACCAGGGGGTCGAGTTCGCCGGGCGCCATGACGTCCCTGACCTCTGCCCAGGTGCGTGCCAACTGAGCTGGGTCACTGGCGAGAACGCGCCAGAAGTTGTTGATGAACTCCGTCTGGCGGGTCTGCCGAATGTCGGCGAAGACCTGGGATGCCTGCTCCGAAAGTTCCACATCGGTAAGTATGGGCGTGAGGGGAGGACGCGACATGTGGATGCTCCCTGGTAGTGACGCGAGCGAGTGAAATCCGACTCAGGATAGCTGGGTGAAAAGGTCGTATGCACGAGCAAAAGGGAGGCCAGGGTGATGGATCTGGTTGGCGCGCGATGCTGATTGACCGGCGATTTCCACACTTGATATAATGCAGGTTGACGATTTGAGCGTGGCCAGGTCCACGCAGTCAGGTCGAATCAAGACTCCTTTTCGGGAGATTAGGCAAAGATCGGAAGTAGTAGGCCCACGATTTTCAGCGAGACGTCGGTTGGTGTGAGACGTCACTAGAGGGCCGAACTCGTCCGGGAGCCTCGATTGGTGAACGAGCAGTAGCTGATCGCGGACGCCTCCGATATCGGGCAATGAGCGGATCGGTTCAACCATGTCCTTCGTGGGATGGGACCGGTCAAGCAGGGTGGTACCGCGGAAGCGAGTCGCACAGACGCCTTCGTCCCTGAACCCAGGGTCAAGGCGTTTTTTCGTGCTCGAAACTTCGTGAACTCAAGCAGAAAGATCAAGATATGTCCGCGATTGCTGACCAGACTGAATCGACTCGAGCGTATGACGACGCCCATGCGTATGACCCGGCGGTGATCGAACCACGCTGGCGAGAGCGGTGGAACGAGGCGGCGATCTACCGGGTCGATGATGACGCGCCAGGCGACAAGTGGTTTTCGTTGACGATGTATCCGTATCCGTCGGGCATCCTGCACGTCGGGCACTGGTTTGCGTTCGCCGTTCCCGATGTGTTCGCCCGGCTGCAGCGGATGCGCGGCTATAACGTGCTCTTTCCGATGGGATTCGATGCATTCGGCCTTCCAGCCGAGAATGCGGCGATTCGCAATAACATCCATCCCGCGACCTGGACCTACGAAAACATCGCCGCGATGCGCAAGCAGTACGATCTGATGGGGGCGATGATCGACTGGACGCGTGAAGTCGTGACCTGCGATCCGGATTACTACCACTGGAACCAGTGGTTCTTCCTGAAGATGCTGGAGAAGGGACTGGCATACCGCAAGGATGGAGCGGTCTGGTGGTGCCCGAAGGACCAGACGGTGCTGGCGAACGAGCAGGTGCTGGATGGCAACATCTGCGAGCGGTGCGGCTCGGAGGTGTACAAGCGTGATCTGGAGCAGTGGTATTTCCGGATCACCGAATATGCCGACGAGTTGCTGGACGAACTCGACAACCTGGACTGGCCCGAGCGGGTCAAGACCATGCAGCGCAACTGGATCGGGCGATCGGAGGGCGCTCGACTGAAGTTTGAGCTGGAGACTGGTGACACACTGGAGGTCTTCACGACCCGGCCCGATACGGTCTTCGGGGCGACGTTCATGGTGATTGCTCCGGAGCATCCCCTGGTCAGCACCATCGTTTCCGAGGAGCAGCGGGCGGCCGTAGATGACTACGTCAAGGCGGCGCGGACCAAGACCGACATCGAGCGGCAGTCGACAGATGAAGCCAAGGCCAAGACGGGGGTATTCACCGGCGCGTACGCGATCAATCCCGTCAACGACGAGCGGATACCGGTGTGGGTCGCTGACTACGTGTTGATGACCTATGGCACCGGCGCGATCATGGCTGTGCCGGCGCACGACGAACGCGACTTTGCCTTTGCGAGAGCGTTCGATCTGCCGATCCAGGTCGTGATCCAGCCTGACGACGCGGAACTGCTGGACGGCGCGACGATGACGGAAGCCTATGTCGGGCCGGGACGGATGGTGAATTCCGGGCGCTTCGACGGGACCGTGGTGCCAGACGGGCTGCCAGCGATGATTGCCTGGCTGGACGAGCAGGGACGCGGCACTGCGGAAGTGACCTACCGGTTGCGCGACTGGCTGATCTCGCGGCAACGGTATTGGGGGACACCGTTCCCGGTGGTCTACTGCGAGTCCTGCGGCATGCAGCCCGTGCCCGAGAGCGAACTGCCGGTGATTCTACCGACGGACGCAGAGTTCCAGCCAACCGGCCAGAGTCCGCTGATCCATCATCCCGAATTCCTCAACGCGACGTGCCCGTCGTGCGGCGGAAAGGCACGGCGAGAAACCGACACGATGGACACCTTTATGGATTCCTCGTGGTACTGGTTCCGCTACACCGATCCGAAGAACGCGTCGGCACCGTTCGACCCGGAACTGGCAAAACGTTGGACGCCGGTGGACCTCTACACCGGTGGGATCGAGCACGCGATCCTGCACCTGCTCTACGCGCGGTTCTTCACCAAGGTGATTCGTGACCTGGGGTTGATCGACTTCGGAGAGCCGTTCCTGCGGTTGCGCAACCAGGGCATGATCCTGGCGGCCGAGGGCACGAAGATGAGCAAGAGTCGGGGGACGCAGATCGGTCCCGACGATCTCGTTGCCCAGCATGGCGCCGATGCGCTGCGGTTGCACCTGATGTTCCTGGGACCGTGGGAGCAGGGTGGACCGTGGAACGATCGTGGGATCACGGGCATGGAGCGATTCCTGCGCCGGGCGTTCCTGCTGGTGTCGTCCACGGGAGCACGTGAGCTGACGGGTAGCGACCCAGGTGAAACAGACCTGCGCGCGTTGACGCATCGCACGATCCGCAAGGTCACCAACGATCTCGACGCGTTCCATTTCAATACGATGATTGCTGCGTTGATCGAGTACACCAACGAGCTGATGAAACTGAGGGAGACGGCGGTTGCCGAAACGCCGGCCTGGCGAGAAGCAATGGAGACGCTGACCCTGTTGATGGCGCCTGCGACGCCCTTTGTTGCCGAGGAGATGTGGTCGCGGCTCGGCAATGAGTTCTCGGTGCATCTGCAGCAATGGCCCGTCTACGACGAAGCTCTGGTCACGGTTGCGACGGTGGAAGTCCCGGTTCAGGTGAACGGGAAGGTGCGAGACCGCATCGTGATCGCTGCTGGTGCGGGAGATGACGAGATGCTGGCGGCAGCCTGGGCACTGCCGAAGGTGCAGGAGCACACTGCTGGAAAAACAGTGATGCGCGAAATTGTTGTGCCAGGACGGCTGGTGAACATCATCGTCAAGTAACGGCGCGGATCAACAATGCAACACCCCTCATGCCAATCCAGAGGCGTGAGGGGTGTTGCGTTTCTGCGGATGGAAAGGCAGTGAAACGTCGCTATTCGGCGAGGATTGCATCCATCTGGCTGGCGGCGAGCGTCATGCCTTCCACAACGCCCATCGACTCGAGCTGCTTCATGTGCTCGATGGAGGCGAATTGGGAGGTGATCGTCATGCGGGTGCCGGAGTCGGTTGTGGTGAGGTCGGCCCTTGCCTTCATTTGGGGCAGCGACTCGATCGGATCTCCGTCTGGGCCGGCAAAGCCATCCGTGAAGGCGAACAGGCTGGGCGGGTTCACTTCATCGACCTGCCACCAGCCGCCAGAGCGTTCGCCATCGGGACCGGTCATGTAATACGAGATCCTGCCGCCCGGCACGAAATCGAACTGTTCGAACGTCGCCGGCCACGTGGGCGGACCCCACCATCGCTCCAGCTTGCGGGGATCGGACCAGAGTTGCCACACCTGTTCGATTGGTGCAGTGAAATCGGCAGTCAATACCAACTTCAGATTGTCGTAGTCCTTTTCAACGCTGGTTACGGTCATTGTTTGCTCCTGCTGGGTCGTTTTCCGGGTTGGGTATGACGTTGTATTCGTCGAGGAGCGCTGACATGCGCTCCGCACGGCCTCGCCAGTCGCGCTCGAGTTTGTCGAGCGCCTGGCGAGCCTGTTCGATGCCATCGTGTCGCGTACTGACGAGTTGTTCCCGTCCCTTGCGCGCGCGAGAGACCAGTCCGGCTTCCTCCAGCACCCTCACGTGTTTCTGGATAGCCGTCAGGCTCACTGGGTAAGATCTCGCCAATTGCGAAACGGATGGATCCTGGTTGAGGCAGCGGCGGAGGATATCGCGCCGCGTTGCGTCGGAGAGGGCATGGAAGAGCTGGTCCAGGTCGTGATCGAATGGCTCGTCCTGGCGGAGCGACATCTCCTTCGGCGGCGAGTTCACGGCCTGGCAGGTTCGAGATGGACGGCGAACATGCCACTTGTGAATGGTGTGGTGCGAACCGGTGTGAATCGCTTGTACTCACCGGGTGAACCAAAGACAGGCATGCCGCTGCAGATTGCGGTCGGGTTGACGAAGAGGTGAAGCTCGTCAATGAGATCGGCAGCGACCAGGCTGGCGACGAGTTCGCCGCCGCCATAGGCGATCAAGTCTCCGCCCTGCTGCGCCTTGAGCGTTGTGATGGTCTCGACAAGATCACCGTTCGCCACGGTGGCGTTGTTCCAGGGAGAGGTTTCCAGGGTGCGGGAAATCACAACCTTGGGAGTATTGATCATCCAGTCAATGGCTTCGTCCGGCTCACCCTCGGGTCGTGATTCCCAGGCAGGAATAAATCCTTCGGCGAGTTTTCGGCCGAGCACAATGGTATCGACCGAGGACATGATGCCCTTGATGTATGCCCCGGTGTCGTCCGACCAGGCGGTGGATATCCAGTCCATCTCACCATTTGGCCCCGCCATGTACCCGTCGAGCGTGATCTGAGTCTGGAGTTTGAGTCGGCGCATCCGTGAACGTCTCCCAAAACTGCTTCATGAGAATATACAACCGTTTGGTTGCAGGTTAGCGACTTTGCACGTGCTTGTCAACAGCCGATCAGTCGTCCAACTGGCAAGAGAAGGACCGCCGCTGTCGATACGGCGCTGCATGAAATCTTGAATGGTGCGCAGGGTTCCGTTCGGGCAGGAGAAGTGCTGATGCGCCCTTCGATGTCATCATCGAGCCCTAGTCCGACGAGTCACGCTCCATGCCGACGCCCATTGTCCAGCGAGAGTGGTGGCCTAGCAGCCGTTGCGGCGATGCGCGTATCCGCGCCCGAGAAGGCGGACCGGTGGCAGGGTTCGTTGTGCTACGCAGCATGACGAAGTCGATCTACGAGGTAGAGCCAGGTTCTCCGATTCTCGGTCCCGACGAAACAGAACGCCCCGGTCCAGTTTATGGACCGGGGCGGTAGTGGATGAACGCTCAGGGCTCAAAAAGCCAGACTTCAGTCCGCAGCGACAAGTGCTTCGTCGACCACTGGAATCCACTTGATGTTCAGCGACCGATTGGCCCCTACCTCATCGAGTCGCTTGTACTCGGTGGTGTAAG
>JAEZJB010000398.1 GCA_023415845.1 Chloroflexota bacterium
CGTTCCTGTCGATCCTCGACTGGAAGTCGACCTGGCTTGAGCAACGCCGCTTTCCGTATACCCCGTCGGTCACCGAAATGTATGCCCTCGAGTCGGTCCTCGAGCAGGCGCTCCGCGAAGGGATGCCCGCCTACGTCGATCGACATCAGGTCGCCGCCCGGGCAGCACGCCTGGCCGTTCGCGCCATGGGACTCTCCCTGTGGCCGGAGTCAGAGGCGATCTCCACGGCCTGCTGCACTGCGGTGACAACGCCGGAGGGCACGACCGCCGAGGCGATCATTCACACCTTGCGCGAGAGGTATGGGGTGATGATTGCCGGCGGATACGGCGAACTCTCCGGCAAGCTCTTCCGGTTGGGTCATCTGGGTGTGACCGCGCATCCGACGCAACTGCTGGCCCAGGTCGCGCTACTTGAACGTACGCTCCTCGACCTTGGGGTATCGATCCCGGTTGGAGCCGGTACTGCCGCGGCGATTGAAGCCTTCGCTCACTGGAACGATGCAACGCGCTCCTACAGCCAGGGTTAGTCTCGCCGCGTTCCCGATTTTGCGTCTGTCAATCGGTCGTCCGACGTCACGAAGTGGTATCCCTCGTTGACCAGGATCCCGAGCGCCATCAGCGAACTCAGGACGCACCACTGGCAGATTGCTTCCAGAACGCCCAGTTCGATCCAGGTGAGGTAGGCGTAATAGATCACGCCCGCGAGGGTGACGAACACCACTGCGGCCGACGCGTAATCACTCAGCGACGGTCGCAGCGCACGGAGGAGCACCAGCCCGGCTACCGCGCAGAACATCAGCGTGCCGAGCAGCGCAATCGGCACGCCCGCTATCTCCGAATACTCACTCGACTGCACCGTTTCGCAGTCACCCAGTCCACACACGAGGCCAGTTTGCTGGTAGTGAACCCAGGTGAGATACCCCGAAATCGCGATGCCGATGACCGCCATGGCAAGCGTCAGTGCTGCCGATCGGGGGAGGCTCATTGGGGAATCGCTTCGCCGTTCAGCGCGGCGTCGATCTGCGTCTTGAGGCGATCGAACCCTTCTCTGGTGTATGCCACCTGAACACCATTGATCGTAATGGTTGGCGTCGACGTCACCCCTTCGGCCTGGTTCGCCTCCAGCGCCGCAATCACCTCGTCCAGATGCGTCTGGTCGTCCATGCAGGTGGTGAACTGAGCCACATCGAGGCCAACCTCCTCAGCTGCCTTATCGAGGTTCGCGCGCGCGAAGGTTCCGTTGTTCTCACCATCCTGCAGGTTGAACAGCGCCTCGTTGTACTCCCAGAACCTGCCCTGGTCGAGCGCGCAGGCTGCCGCCACTGCCGCCTGTACAGATTCATTGTCGGGCGATCTCAGGTCAGTTCCACCGAGGAAGGGATGCGCCCGGAATTCGATCTTGACCTGTCCGTTGCGCACGTAGGTGTCGACGATCCTTGGGAAGTCCTCCCGTGCCAGCACTCCGCACCATGGACACTGATAGTCGGCGTATTCAACGATCGTGACCGGAGCATCCGGATTGCCGAGAGTCGTGCCAGTGGACGGAATGCCGCTGAAGTCGATCGTGGTCGGCGCATCATCGTCCTGCAGGTTCAGCACGATCAGAATCGCCGCTACCGCGACGGCTGCGATACCGGCATACAGCAGCAGGCGCATCCGCTTGCGCTGTCGGTCGCGGGCGATGGCCGCCTCACGTCGTTCGGCGCGAAGTTCTGCTCGCCTCGTAGCTTTGTCGCTGGTCTTGCTCATTGAATACGGCCTGTGTGACTACGAACTAAAGGGGTCGGACAGACAACTGTCTGCTATCAGTATCCCGCGAGAAGATGCAAATCGGCCCCACCCTTGCGGATGGGGCCGAAGCCGTCGTCATGCACGTGTGGAGGCCGTCAGTGCCTCTTGCTGGCGCAACTCCTGCCTGAGCCGATACGCCAGCCAGAAGCCGAGAAACGGCGGGATCGATTCGAGGAGCGCCACGAGGGTCTTGCCGATCGACCAGCGTTCCTGAACGTGGGTAACCGCCAGGACGACCAGGAAGAGCATGAAGAGGAAGCCATGGACTGGGCCCATGATTTCGACGCCACGCGCGTTGTCAAAGCCGTACTTGCCGACCATTCCAGCCAGCAGGCCAAGCCAGGACACCGCCTCGGTGAAGGCGACGATCATCAGAAGTCGAAGTGCATTCATGAACGGAGAACCTTGAGGGAGCGAAAACGTGCCGATACCTGCGGGCGACCTTAGCATGCCGGCGCCGACGTGGATCGGCATTGGTGCGCGGATCTGAACACCTGGCACTGATGCAGACACTATTCCGGACATGGAAACAGCCGGTGTCTCAGGCGAGACACCGGCTGTTGGACCTTGAGGGTCTAGTTGTCGAGCAGGCGAATCTGCTCGGCGCGGGGGCCCTTCGGACCCTCGCCCAGACGGAACTCGATGTGGTCACCCTGGTAAACGCGGGTGCCATTCAGCGCCGACTGGTGGAAGAAGACATCGGCACCGCCGTTGTCCTGCTTGATGAAACCGAAGCCCTTCAGGTCGTCGAAGCGATCGACAACACCGGAAACCAGCGGGAGGCTGGAGGGATCGACTTCGTTCTGGAAGCCACGAGCACGCGCCGGACGCGGGTTCGGGTTGGACTCGATCACGGTGACGGAGTCAGCAGCTGGACCCTTCGGACCCATGCCAACGGTGAACTCAACGCGGTCGCCCTCGCCAAGAGTCTGATAACCGACGGCGGAACGGTGAACGAAGAGATCCTCTTCGCCGCCATCACGCTCAATAAAACCGAAACCCTTCTCAGGGTTGTACCACTTGACAGTTCCCGTAGGCATCGTGTCGTGCTTCCTCGTGTTGCCTTGGCTCCGGGGCACCAAACCGGAATGATTCATTGCCGAGCAAATACATTCTGCGCGGAGTGCAGGCTCAACGTACCACGCGCGGTTCGCCCTGTCCACCACCAGGCAGACACCAAATGGCCCCGCTAGCTCTGTTGAGACAGGCGGGGTGGCAAGGGAAATTGACTGACAGTTTCACTTTGCGCTGCGGACGTGGTGCTGTCCGGATAGCACAAGACCCCGCCGGAGCGAGGTCATTTTCAGGGTGGGCCCCCGGGGATTCGAACCCCGAACCAATTGATTAAGAGTCAACTGCTCTGCCGTTGAGCTAGAGGCCCGCACGAAGATTACACCGGCGACTACCTCATTTCAAGGCGGTACGAATGAAGTCATGCGCATGCCCGCGAATG
>JAEZJB010000136.1 GCA_023415845.1 Chloroflexota bacterium
CACCCCGGCCGCGAGGATGAGGTAGACCCCCATCGGCCGCCCGTGAGAATCCGGTTTGCCGAGCCAGCTCCGCCAGCCGTTATCGGCACGACCCGCCGATTCCGGATCGGCTGGAGTCGGCTCTTCGTCGGGGATCTGGTCGGTCATGCGTCCTCCGGAGCAACAGACGGGAATGGAACCAGCCCGATCTCCGGCCTGGCATCCGTTTGTGCTGTCAGTGTACCGGTCTCCATCCTGCCGGTCACGCGCGTCAGGTTGGTGACCGAACTGGCAGGGCGGTTAGCGATTCCAGATACTTGCCCTGTGTGGATGCGAGGTCATCCCTGGCCTGCAGGTTTGCCCGGAAGGACTCCGCTGATGCGTTCCCGGTTCCCAATTATCGTGATCATCTCCCTGTTGCTGGCCCTGCCCACGTCCGGGTACGTGCTGGCGACGACCAATCGGCTTGGGGCCGACCCGGTCACGCTGGAAACCACGTTCGACCCCTCCCAGCCGACAGCCGGAGGCGACCTCACGATCGAGACGACGATCACCATTGATCCGGAAGGGACGGGCGACGACGAGTCCATCGCGTGGGTGGTGCGCTTCAGCGACATCTCCGGCCTCGAGGTCTCGAACGCCGACTGTGAGTCCCCGGTTGACACCACATGCGAGCCCTTCCGGGATGAGCAGGACGACGCGGTGATCTTCCAGGGCGTGATCGCCGAGGTGGGAACCGCGCCGATTACGGTAGAGGTGCGCATCACCGGCACGATTGACGAGGACGCGACCCAGGTGGTCGCCACGACCTGTGCCGAAGCTTCCCTGCTGCCCGGCGGGGCGACCCCGGCCGCTACCCCTGGTGCACGCACACCCTGTGGCGGGGATGAGGGCTCGATCGACGTGGAGGTCATCCCGCCGGTGGTTCCGACCGAGGAACCAACCCAGGCGCCAACTGAAGCCCCGACCGAGCCACCAACGGAATTGCCGACCGAGGAGCCCACGGCCACGCTGGAACCGACAGCTGCCCCCACGGAAGCACCAACTGAAGCGCCGACCGCTACCATCGAACCAACGGAGATGCCTACGGAAGCACCGACCGCCACCGTCGAGCCGACAATGACGGCAACGGTCGAGCCGACGGCCACCACGCAGGCGACCGCGACAGCCACATCCACGGGCGAGCCAACCGAAACCGTGACCCCAACGGCCACCGCCACGCCCACCCACACCCACGAGCCAACGGCTACCAGCGAACCTCCCGCGACGGTTGCCGCCGAGACGCCCACCCACACCCACGAGCCAACGGCCACGATCGAGCCGACGACACAGGCGACGTCCACCACCGCGGCAAACCAGCCCACCGCAACCATCGAGCCAACGGCAACCACGGCGCCGTCACCCACACCGGATGACGATGACGGCGGTTCGAATGTTGGTCTCTGGATCGGAGTGGGCGCATTGGTCGTGCTTGCGGGAGCCGCCGGAGTCGTCTGGAACCAGCGCCGCAACACGCCATAACGGTTCTGACACGCACTGCCAAACGAAACACCCGGCTGGATCGCGATCCGGCCGGGTGTTTGCGTTCTACGGTCTGATGGAGACGTGGCTACCTGCCGCGGAGGCGGTCCCAAAGCGACTTGCGACCGGTGTTGGGATCGGGCCACTGAGCACCGCCCTGGCCGCCACGCAGGCGCCGAAAGAGGGGGCCCTGCGTGAAGCCATAGATCAGCCCGCCGATGAAGAGGGCGCCGATGATCCACCCAACCACCGGCGGAATGTTCACCGACAGCCGTTCCCCGGTAGCGATGGACCAGACCAGAATCACGGCCACCACACCACAGAAGACCAGCAGCAGCATTCCGATCAGATTCTCACGTCCAAACATCGAACAGTCCTCCCGGACGGGTGCCTATCCGCCGAGCATCTCGTTGGCGAGGGTCATCACATCCTGGGACGGATTGCCGGCCGGCGACGAACCAAGGAAGCGGTAAAGCACCGAACCATCCTGCACGTAGAGGAAGACGTAGGTCACTCCCTCTTCGTTGGTCATGGTCATCATCCGGGCGGAGTCGCCCACCTGCGGCGCATCGACCTCCGTGTAGCCACCCCCGTCGATGAGGATATCGGCGAAGAAGGGCAGCGCCTCGGCGGCGGCGGTCTGGTTGGCGAACCCGTGGATACTCACCCCCAGATAGGTGGTGCTGGCGGGGTCAGCCGCGGCGAGATCCGGCACCTGGAAGGCACGGTCGACATTGCCACTCCAACCCCAGTCTTCGAGATTGGCTTCAGCCGGGCGACCGCCCCCCAGCGAATCGACCACCTGCTCCTGGGTGCGGGAGGTATTGACTTCGTCAGTCAGCCCGGCGGGAACCTGGTCAGCCGTTGGCAGCAGCGCCTCGAGTGCGGCTTCGTCCAGCGACCCATTGCCGGTGAGGTCCGGCGCCTCGGGAGTTTCCCCTTGCGTGGCGGCATTCGCCTGGTTTTCCGAAGCGGGAGCCTCGGTGGCGGCTGGTTCGTCGCCGGTTCCGGTGGCTGGTTCCTCCGTGGCTTCGGGTGCCGCAGACTCCTCGGTCGACTGCGGGTTGAGCGCCTCGGCGGCGGCGGTCTGCTCGGCGGCGGCCTGGGCGACGACCGTCTGATTGGCGGCGAGGGTGGCTTCCTGGTTGGCAACCTGGGTCTGCGCTGCCAGCAGGTCATCGTTCTGGCTGGGCGGATCCTCGTCACGCAGCAGGAGGTAACTGAAGAAGATGATGGCCCCCAACAGCAGCACGCTCAGCGCGCCGATAGCGGCCGCCACCAACTGGCGTCGTCGACGCTGGCCCGGAGGCGCGAGGTCCAGCGGGCTGTAATCGTATTCGGTGCGCTGGGGAGCGACGAACGCAGTCGGATCACCGGCGTACCCGGGAGGGATGTCCTGCGTCGGTTGCTGACGCGTACCCTGGCTGGACGATGATGCTGGAGTGCGTGGGCGTTGCGGTCTTGGCTCCATGAACGGGGGCTCCCGATTCCTTTCCGAGCAGGTGACAGGGGATGGGACGACCGGTGGGGTCTGCCGGAACGATATTGTGAGCGGCAAGGTGCGGGCACAGGTTGACCGTTTCCGCAGGCTCCATGCGAAAGTTCAGGCTCGCCGGGTGACGTCCTCCGCGAGAGTATAAAGGAAGTCGCACCCTTACTTTTCGGGCCGCCCGCCCTGATTGCCTTAACGCAGGAGCAGAACCTCCTGTTTCCCGGCTATCCCGGAGCCAGCATGAGAGCAGCGCGCATCCGTCCGGCCACCGAAGCCGACCTGAAAGACCTCGAACGGCTCGGCCTCGAGGTACAGGGCGAACATGCCGCGGCGCTGCCCGGGATCTTCCGGGCAGGCGTCTCGCCGCTCGCCGGGGAGTACGTCATCGAGTTGCTGCGGTCGGACACCGCTGCGGTGCTGGTAGCCGAACGCGACGACCGTGCCCTGGTGGGGTGCGTCGTCGTCAAGCTTCGCCACGCTCCGGAGTACGCCGTGTTCGAACCACGGTGCTTCGCCGTCGTCGACCTGCTGGCCGTGGCCAGCACAGCGCGGAGAACAGGGGTAGGGCGACTCCTGATCAAAGGAGCCGCCCTGTGAGCAACGCAGCACGGTGCCGCATCGCTGGAACTGAATGTGTGGGAATTCAATCGCGAGGCAATTGCGTTCTACGCGGCGGTTGGGATGGAAACGGCACGACGCACTATGACGCTACCGCTGAACGGCTCGTCACCTTCCATCGATTCAGACGTGACGCCAGACTAGCCAGCTGCCCGCTCTCGCCGGGCAATCGCCGTAGAGGAGACTGCCCGCGAACTCGGGACAACCTCCAGACGATCCAGCGTCTGGGGAGTGGTGTCCCCGCGGAGTGAGGCGATGATGCGCGCAGATTGCACCTCGGCCGACTCCGGAACTACGCGAAGTGATTTTTCCTCGACCATGGCCACCCCTGACCGTTCGGTTCGAAAATCTCGACTTGTCATGAAACTTCCAATTACGAGTATGAACGATGATGCACAGCCCGATTGCATCGTATATGCATTTTGCGCATATTGAATAGCACCCTGCATGATCCAAAGGGACTGGTTTAGGCATGACTACCCTCATTGGGGGGTGTCGTTGGGAGCGGCACCTGGCCCGCTGACGGCGAACCCCTGTGTGGGGGAGGATTGACATCCGGGATCGGGGCAGCGAAGATATCACTATGCAGTTGCATACCATTTGTCAGGATGTCAACGTGGCTCGTGCAGAACACTCACCAACCGAATCCCGGCCGGAACCGGCGCTGACCCGGTTCTACATGACGAGCGACCTGCGGGCCGCCACTGGCCTGACTCGTACCCACCTCGACTTTTACCTGCGGGAGGGGATCGTGATTCCGACCGCCCGCACCGAGAGTGGGTACCTGTTGTTCGACGAGAACGAGCTCGCCACGCTGCACCAGGTCATCGCCTGGCGGCAGGAAGGTGTTGGTGTCCGCGAGATCCGGGAACGACTCGGGCGCGGTGGAGAGACGTCGTAATGGTCGAGACCCTGCGAACACCGTCCATCCTGCCGGATCCTGCACGGGCTCCCCTGCTCGATTTACCGTCCCAGGCGACAGCCCGGGAGAACCTCCAGTCATGGCTGGCCACCGGCGACGCTGGTATTGGCGTGCTGACCGGGGAGCCGGGCAGCGGGCGCACACGTGTCCTCGAACAGGTGGTGCTCTGGCTGGCCGAACGTGACGACCGGGTGATCGGGTTTCCACAACCCGGGTCCGGCAAGCGCTCGGATGCCGGGTTGCTGCGGGAGTCGCTGGTGGCGCTGGGAGACGAACCTACCGGGCGAACGGGCCTGGAGCTGACGCGCGAGTTGCGCCGACGCGTGCAGGAGCTGCCCGGCGATCACATGCCGCTGCTGCTGCTGGACGACGCAGACCTGACCGGGTCGCAACTCGAGATTCTCGGGGCGGTCTTCAACGGCATCGGACCAGACCAGCCGAAGCTGTCGCTCCAGGTGCTGCTGGCCGGGCCGCCGGAGGTTCTCGACCGGATTCAGCGGCGACCGCGGCTGGCCGGTCTTGTCCGGGTCACGTCTCACCTGGCCGGCCTGTCGGTGACCGAGGTCGAACACCTGCTGGATGGCTGGCTGGACGCGGCGCGGGAGGCGGATGCAAACCTGCCGGCCCTGAGCAATGGTGCGCGAGAGTCGATTCTGCAAGTAGCGGGCACGAATCCGGACATTGCCTTCGACCTGCTGGCCACCTCGCTGCAATCCGCCCGACGAATGGGTACCCGGCGGATTGGGGCTGGTCTGACCGAGGCCGCCGCCGCATCACTCCACCGGTCAGGCGATCGGGGCGGGGCACCCCGCAGAGCGCTGGACATCGCGGCGACCCTGCCGCTCCCAGGCCTTGACGGCAACGGGCAGCCAGCCGGCGAGGCCGGACGATGAAGGGAGATTGGGCGTCCGGACAGGCGGCGACGCGACCATGGCTCAACGTATGCTGGGGATTGGCGATCGGGCAGGGGTGGAAGCAGCGGACAACGGCTGTTTCCACCGGTGCCAGACGGCAGCGGAAACCAGATGGAATCGGGAGCGCCAACTCCGGGATTCCAGCGATACGTGAGAGGAGGAGGACATCAGGAAAGAGCAATGTGTTAACGAAAAAGACCGGTGCGCCAACACCAGTCCTCTTCGAAGTTCATTGCTTGTGTCAGTAGCCAGAAGCCGATCGGACCATCGCCAAACCGCCTGATCTGCTTTCCGTACCGATTGTGTTGCCACGATCCCCGCCAAGGGAGGGTTCTGTGTACCCGAGCAACGACTCGATTGTAGTCACGCCATTCCGGGCGTGTCAACCCATGCTGTGCCAATTCGGCACCGCCCCGCAGGTCGCCTGAGCCATGCCACGCCGACCTGCCAACCACTCCGATCAGGAGATCGCCCCAGACCAGCTGGACGCCGTTTCGGCCAGCGAGGACCATCAGTCTTCGCGCCGTGCAACGCGGTCCGGCCGCTCTGCGTCGACTTCCGGACAGGACACATCCGTCAACGAACCGGTCACGGGAATCGTCGGCGATGCCTCCGCGACCGTCACCCGCTCGGGCGAGGACGTCCGGCGGCGGGGCTGGTTCTGGCACTGGAACAACATCGTCACCCAGTACGCGCCGCTGATCGGCCTGAAGGGGGTGGGGCTGATCAATTCCTACACCGTCTGGACCGACCGGCGCGAGCACTCCCCGCACCGGGGGTATGCCTTCCCCTCGCAGCAGTCGGAAGCCGACTTCTACGGTGAGGACCGCGCGGAGTTGATCACGATCAACAAGATCCTGGTCGCACTCGACCTGATCGAGATTCGCAAGGAAATGGTGCCGCGGACCGACGAGCAGGGACGTCGCTGGAAAGTGCCGCACAACCTCTACCGGGTGAAGGATCACGGAGACGACTTCCAGTTGACGACCCGGGATGTGATGAAGGTGGTGCACCTGGCCGACAAGGACCGGGCCGTCTACCGCTACGTCCGCCGGATGTTCTCACCGAAGTTCTCGCCGATCGATGCCCAGAACGTCTGGCATTCGATCCTCGAGGAAGTCCGGCAGGATCCCACCTGGCAGAAGCTGGCCGAGAAGACGGCCCGCGACGAATCGAAGGCGTCGGCCCGGAGCAAGGCCGGCCACGCTTCGCGTCGCGCAAATGACCCCTCTGGCGCTTTTTCTTTGCCTACTGACGGTGACAACAAGGAACCCGACACGACACCTCTCGACAGCCACAATGACACCGCAACTGTCAGGACATCCAGGGTTGCGAAGCGTGATGAAACCTCTGTTGCAAAGACCAACACTGGTTCGGCGACCGATGTTGAATCGAGCAACACTGGTTCGGCAGCCAATTCACCAGGCAACGTTGAACCCGGCAACAAAGCCCCGGCAACCAGTGTTCGCCCCAGCAACACTATGTATTACCAATCACATACCACCACAACGATGGACGAGGAGATACCGGTCGGTCATCAAAATGACCGGACGCTTGACGCTGCTCCGGACTCACGGCGTGACGAACAACAAGCGATCCGTTCATTTGAGGAAGCGAACGATCGGACGGCGACACCAGCCGAACGACGATTGTTGCGACAACTGGCCGAGCAGTTCGCGGGGGCTGCCAGCGAATCCGGATCTTCCGGCTGGACCTGGGTCGGGTTGGCGGTCGACGATGCCGTGGCGGCGGGGAGTTCCTTTGTGGCACCGCGCCGGGTTCGCGAGATCCTGAACCGGTGGCAACGTGACGGACTCCCGGAGGAGTATGAATCGACCTGTGACAAGCCGGATGTTGTTGTGTCACAGGCTGTGACAAGTCCTGTGACAGGTGGGGCGCGCAGGAGTCACAGGCCAGTTCCTTCCGCCGCCGAGCCGCTGGTGGGGGAAATCGGGGCCGAGCCATTCGTGGCGCCGGTGTTCGTGATTGAGGCCTGCGGGATGACCAATCGGCAGTTGTGGTCGGCCGTGCTGACGGACGTGCAGGCTGGTGGCCAGCTCGGGATCGCAGATGTCTCCACCTGGCTCCGCGACGCGGCAGTGCTTGGGGTGGAGGGAAACACGCTGGTCCTCGGTGTTCCCCACGACCTGGCCCGCCGCCGGGTGGTCGATCGCTACGGGCGGGTAATTGCCGCCGCCATCGAGCGGATCGGCAGGATCCGGATCGACCTTGAGGTTGTGTTGTACCGCGAGTGGCAGGCGGCCTAGCTCGAGGCCAGCCTGTCACTCAGTCCTCGTCATTCCAGTTGGCGGGCATGCCCGGGACATCCCAGTCCGGGTCAGGACGCCAGGTGGCGAGGGTGGGGTCGAACGTCCAGTGCCGGGCCTCGACGGTGGCAATCACTCGCGCTCCCTCGGCCTGGATCTCGGCTGCTGCGAGGGGAGTGAAACGTCCGATCCTGACCGCCTCGGCGAATTCGTGCTCGTCCTTCCAGCTCCAGTCGAGACTCGGGGTGATCACGAGATCAAGCACATGGTCTGCCGTGTCGAATCCTACCGAAACACGCGTCACGGGAGCCTGGAGGTTGGCATACCAGCCCATGAACTCCCAGTCAGCCTCACGCCAGAACAGCATGACCGAGTGAGCGG
>JAEZJB010000463.1 GCA_023415845.1 Chloroflexota bacterium
GACCTGGTTTCCACTGCGGAGGTGACGCCATGAATCCTGCCCGCCTCGTCCGCGAGCTGGCGTCGTTCAGCCCGGGCCTGTTCCTGACGACGGGAGTAGGCATCCTGTGCTCGATGTACCTGCTGCCCCTGGTGCCGGGCCTGATCATGCAGCGGTTTTTCGACGACCTTTCCGACGGGCAGGCGGCGGGCGCGAACGCCTGGACCCTGCTCGCGCTGCTGATGGGGGTGGGGGTCGCGCGCTCGATCACGTTCTTCGTCGGGGTGTGGGCGGAACCGATGCTGGCGGTGGTGGCCAACTCGCTGCTGCGGAGGAACATGCTGCAGCACATCCTGCGGCATCCGGGGGCGAGGGCGGTGCCGGTCTCGGCCGGGGAAGCGGTTTCCCGGTTCCGGGACGACGTGCAGGCGGCGACGAAGTTCCTGTGCTGGACCTTCGACCCGATCGGGCAGGTGCTGATGACGGTGATCGCGATCGTGATCCTGTGGCGGATCGATCCGCTGCTGACGCTGGGGGTCTTCATCCCGCTCCTGGCGGTGGTGGTGCTGGTCACGCAGGCGGGGAGCAAGGTCGCGCGATTCCGGCAGGCGAACCAGGCGGCAATCGGGAATGTGACGGGCCTGCTGGGCGAGATGTTCGGGGCAGTGCAGGCGGTGAAGGCGACAGGCACCGAGCGGGAGGTGGTGCAGTACTTCCGGCAGGTGAACGATCAGCGGCGGGCGGCGACACTGAACGACAAGGTATTCAGCGAATTCCTCCACGCCTCGGCGTCGAACATTGCCAACATCGGGGTGGGCGTGATCCTGCTGCTGGCGGCGAGCAAGTTTCGCAGTGGCGAGTTCACCGTGGGAGATTTCTCGCTGTTCGTCTCCTACCTGGGTGGGCTCGCGATCGCGGCGGGGTTCATTGGGGATTACCTGACGCAGTGGCGGCAGATCGGGGTGTCGATCGACCGGATGCGGGCACTGATGCCGGGTGCCCCGGCGTCGGACCTGGTGGCGCACAACCCGGTTCACCTGACGGGGCCGCTGCCGGAGTTGCCGCAGCTGGAGCCGCTGGGCGACCGACGCCTGGAACGGCTCGAAGTGCGAAACCTGGGCTTCACCTTCCCCGAAACCGGCCGGGGGATCGCCGATGTTTCATTCACGATTCCGCGCGGGACGATGACGGTGGTGACTGGCAGAATCGGCTCCGGGAAGACCACCCTGGTGCGGACGCTGCTCGGCTTACTGCCGAAGGATCAGGGCGAGGTGGTTTGGAACGGAAATCCCGTAACCTCGCCAGACAGGTTCTTCGTGACGCCAATCGCGGCCTATACCCCGCAGACGCCACGATTGTTCAGCGAAACCTTGCGGAACAACATCCTGCTGGGGCTGGATGAGACGGAGGTGGATCTCGCGGCGGCGATTCATGCGGCAGTGCTCGACAGGGACGTGCCAACGCTCGACCACGGGCTGGACACGCTGGTCGGGAACCGGGGCGTGAAGCTGTCTGGCGGCCAGATTCAACGGAGCGCGACGGCGAGGATGTTCGTCCGTCCAGCCCAGTTGTACGTGGTGGACGATGTTTCGAGCGCGCTCGACGTCGATACCGAAGCAGTGCTGTGGGACCGGCTGTTCGAACGTGAGGAGGTGACCTCGCTGGTGGTCTCGCACCGGCGTCCGGCGCTGCTGCGGGCCGACCAGATCATCGTGATGGATGGGGGCCGGGTCGTTGCGACCGGGACGCTGACGGACCTGATGGAAACGTCGTCGCTGCTGCGGAACATCTGGCACGGGCATTACGACGATGACCTGGCGGTGGAGGAGATCGTAACGGCCGGCATCTCCTCAGCGGGCTGACATGGAGTCAGCCCCTACGAACTGATACCGCGACGGGCCGCAACTCTGGCGTCGATATCGACCGTGGGTGGCTGCTTGAGGGTGGCGCCGACCACACAATAGCGTTCGGCCGATTTGAGCAGGCGGGCGACCTGCTCGTCCGAGGCGTCGGTTTCGGCGTGGACGCTGATGCGGATGGCCGTGTAACCGACGGGCACCTCGCGGTCGAGGGCGAGGGTGCCACGCGCGTCCCAGTCGCCCTCGACGCGGAGGTCGAGGTTGCGGAGGGTGATGTTCATGGCCTGGGCGACGAGCCGGAGCGTCAACTCGTAGCAGGCGGCGTAGGAGGCGAGGAAGAGATCGCCAGAGCAGGGGATGTCGGGATCGCCACCCACGGAATGGTGGGCGCCGACTTCGAGGGTGACGCCTGATTCACCATCGATAGCGATAGAGACCCTGCCGGGTGCCGGATCATCGCCGGTGACGCTGTGGACCACGGTAGTCTGGTGGCCACGGGAGGGTTCGTCGCGGTAGGCCTGCTTGAGGGCAGACTGCCGGGAGCGAAAGGCGTCGATCTGGTCGGTGGTCATCCAGTGATCCTTTCCAGGAGGCACGAAGGGTGTCGGTGGCGACATGGCTGGCGATTGGTCAGGCTGGGTCGCGAGGTAGCGGGTGTCAGGGTTTGTGGGCGAGGAAGAGGGTCTTGGTGTCCTGGAAGGCGACGAGGCGACCATCGACGACTTCGGCCCGGTGCTCGTCGCGGATGGCGGGATCGGCGTCGAGCATCATCCGTTCCAGCGTCGCCCGGTCTTCGGCGCTCATGCGGGAGCGGGCCGTCCAGTCCGCAAAGTCGTGGCGCTTGTGGAACGTTTCGGTGAGCTCGAGCTCGAGCCCGGCGCCGAGGATGAGACGCTGCCATTCGGTGATGCTCAACGAGCGCACGTGGGACGGATCGCGCAGGGTTTCGAAGCGGTTGTAGAAGTCACCGGATGGGCCTTCGGGGACGGTGCTGTCGATCAGGACGAAGCGGCCACGGGGCGCGAGGACGCGAGCCGCTTCCTGCACGAACCGGTCGGGATGCGGGAAGTGATGGGGAGCGATCCGGCAGGTAACGAGGTCGAAGGTGGCGTCCGGGAAGGGGATGTCCTCGGCATCGACCAATGCGGTCGAGACGTTGGTCAGCCCCTGTTCGGCGAAAGAGGCCGCCGCATGGGGGTGGATTTCCGGCGTGAGATCGGAGGCGACGACCGTGGCGACGTGCGGTGCGAAGACGCGTGCGACGTGCCCACCGCCGGTCGCGAGGTCGAGCATCCGGTCGGTGGGCGGGGGTTGGGC
The DNA here is from genome assembly GCA_023415845.1 of Chloroflexota bacterium. Lineage (GTDB taxonomy): Bacteria > Chloroflexota > Chloroflexia > Thermomicrobiales > UBA6265 > JACCYX01. The sequence continues at coordinate 3,156 of JAEZJB010000463.1, forward strand.
GACCTCGATCATGCGCTGGAGGTCGGAGCCGGTGGCATGGCCGACACTCTTCACGTAGG
>JAEZJB010000056.1 GCA_023415845.1 Chloroflexota bacterium
ACTCCACCGAGAATGCCCGGATCTACACGCTACCCGACGAGCTGCCGCCCATTCACGTCGCGGCGAGCGGGACCGAGTCGGCGGTGCTGGCGGCGAAGATTGGCGATGGGCTGATCTCGACCTCGCCCGATGCCGACACCGTGGATGCGTTCACCACCAATGGCGGCTCCGGCCCGGTGATCGGGCAGCTGACCCTCTGCTGGGGTGCCAATGAGGACGAGCAGGCCGAGCTGGCAAAGAAGGTCTGGGCGAACAGTGCGATTCCGGGCCAACTCAGCCAGGAACTCGCCCTGCCAATCTACTTCGAGCAGGCGGCCGAGATGGTCACCACCGACGACATCAAGGAGTCGATGGTCTGCGGGCCTGATGTCGAGAAAATCCACGAAGAAATCAAGCAATACATCGATGCCGGATTCACACACGTGTACCTGCACCAGGTCGGCCCCGACCAGGCGGCCTTCATCGACATGGTGAAGCGGGAGATCATGCCGCGGTACGCCTGACGACCACCCCACATCGCGTTCGATCATCACGGGCGAGGATTCAGGTCCTCGCCCGTTGGCGTTTGGGGTCATGCTAGCTTCATCAGACAGGAGGACGTGTTGACGGACGGAATGCCTGGTGATGCCGAGACCCGGCAGGCAGAGGCCGCCTGGTCGAGCCTGCCATCGTGGGCGGCGGATGGCATTCTCTACGTGCTTGACGTGCCCGCCTTTCGCGACTCGGACGGTGACGGGCTCGGTGACCTGCGTGGCGTGGAGCAGGGCCTGGACGAGATCGCGGGGCTGGGTGTCACCATGCTCTGGCTGTTGCCCTTCTACGCATCGCCACGGCAGGACAACGGGTACGACGTTGCCGACCATTTCGCGGTCGATGCGCGACTTGGCACGATGGATGACCTGCGATCGCTGATCGATGCGGCCCATCGACGTGGTCTGCGAATCATCATCGACCTGCTCGCCAACCACGTCTCAAGCCAGCACCTGTGGTTTCAGGCAGCAACTGCGCCGGGCACCTCCGCGATGCGGGACCGCTTCGTGTGGACCACCGATCCGACGTCGCACCGTCACCTCACCCCGGTGTTTCCGGGATTCGAGGAGTCCGTCTGGCAGTACGAGCATCACGTTGGCGCGTGGTATCTGCATCATTTCTATGAGTTCGAGCCTGACCTCAATTCGCGCCATGAGGCGGTGCGGAATTACGTGCGCGACGTGATCACGTTCTGGCTGGAGATGGGGATTGATGGGTTCCGGCTCGACGCGGCGCCGTTCCTGGGGGACGACCTCTCTGCGGAAGCGCCCGACCCGCACGCCTATCTCAAGCAGATGCGGAGCTGGATCGATGCGGTGAATCCGGAGGCCTGCCTGTTTGCCGAAGCCGACCTCCCTGCCGACCAGCTTTCGGCCTACTTCGGCGACGGTGACGAGGTCCATGGGCTGTTCGATTTCATGCTCAACCGGCATGTCTACCTCGCGCTGGCGGAGGAAGCGGCCGGCCCGGTGCGCAAGGCACTCCAGGGATGCCCACCGGTCAGGGCAGGACAGGGGTGGGTCAGTTTCCTGCGCCACCACGACGAACTGAGCCTCTCGTTTCTTGATCGTGCTGACCAGCAGAAGATTTTCGATCGGTTTGCTCCCGAGCCGTCGATGCAGATCTACGAGCGAGGGATCCGGCGACGGCTGGCGCCCCTGCTGGAGAATGACTGGGACCTCCTGCGGGGGGCGTTCAGCCTGCAGATGAGCCTGCCAGCCGTGCCGATGATCATGTTTGGGGATGAACTTGGGCTGCCGGACAACCTGCAATTGCCGGAACGAGCCGCAGTCAGGACGCCGATGGCCTGGGAAGAACCAGGTGCGACGCCGAGCCGGATGCTGCTGGCGAACATCGTTGCGAAGGAGGCGGTTCCGGTGTCCGTGGAGGTGCCTGGGCGGCGAGCTGGCGCGGACGACTTCCGCACATGGCTTGCCGACCTGATCGCCTTGCGCAAACAGGTGGTCGATCCGGTCAAGCCGTCGTTCGAGGTGATCGAGTCCGGCAGCCCCGCGGTTCTGGCCCACCGCTATGCGGGACAGGAGACATCGCTGCTGTGCCTGCACAATTTCTCCGGACAAGCCCAGCACGTGAGACTGGAGGACGATCTCCCGGCCGCACGGGTGGTATTGGGCGAAGGGCAAATGTGCTGCCGGGAGCGACGTGCTGGCACCTGGACGCTCGAACCGGACGGATTTCGATGGGTGCTGCTCGACACTGGCACCGCAGCTCCGGGAGAGAAAGGGGAACCGGCATGATCGCTCGATATCGCGGGGATGACCGCCTGCTGTCGTGGGCATGCGAGGCGACGCGACACCACTGATCGGGTCCACACGCTGGCCCAGCCATGGTGCGACTCGACCTGAGCCGGAGCATTCCAGTCCGAGTGCTAAAGGAGAGCTGCGATGACGCACACATCCACGACCTGGCCGCATGGCGATGGGGAAATGGCCCGCCGCATTCGCGAGTAC
>JAEZJB010000111.1 GCA_023415845.1 Chloroflexota bacterium
GCTTGTCGAACCGGAACCAGCCAACGTCGTCGCCAATGCCCGGCTGGCCAGGAGCATGCTCGACGAACTGGCGAGTCCATCATTGAAGATCGTGCTCGACCCGGCGAACATCGTTCTGTCAGATCGAACTCGCTCACCTAACGTCGTTCTCCGTGAAGCGTTCGACCTTCTTGGACCCGACATCGTATACGCGCATGCCAAGGACCTCAGTGCAGACGACCAGTTCTGCGCAGCCGGTACCGGAATCGTACCGTGGGACTACTATCAGGAACTCCTGTCGGAGGTCAGGTACACCGGAGACGTGATCTTCCACACCCTCTCCGAGTCCGACGTCCCTCGGGCGCTGTCGCTGTTTCGACCATCAGTTCCCTGAAGCTTCCCTTTGCCTAGCAGCCGTCCGCTGAGCTCGCAGGTGCTGATGAAACTGCTCCATCGTCGCGGCGAGCTTCTCGCCAAAGCAGTCCATTGTCACCAGAGTGACGCCCGGCCGGCCCACATCCGCGCGTGCCTGAATCTCACCGGTCACGCGCGGAAGAACCCCTTCACGACCACCCATGATGAAGATCTGGTTTGGTCGCCCGGTCCTTCCGGACCGATATCCTCGCTCACTGAACCAGTGGATCGCCAGGTCCAGTACCTCGCTGGCGGGCAGCCTGGAGACAGCCTTCTTCTGATAGGCAGTCGACTTCATCGCCTGCTCGATCTGCAGGCGATCGTCGGGAGGGACCGTCATTCTTTGCCCACCATCGCCGCCAGCTCGATGACCTCGTTTTCCGCCGGAATGGTGACCACTGCGGTCGACGACGTCTCAACCAGCGCTTTGAACGCCTCCGGATCCTGCTGAATCAGCGGGAAGGTGTTGTAGTGGCATGGAATGACCTGTGGCGCCCGCAGGAACTCCACGGCGCGAGCAGCGTCTTTTGGACCCATCGTGAAGTTGTCGCCAATCGGCAGCACCGCGACATCAATGCCTTCGTCCCCGATCAGTTGCATGTCGAGGAACAGGGCGGTATCTCCGGCGAAGTAAATGGTCACTCCATCAACTCGCACGACGAAGCCGGCGGGCACACCCGAGGCTACCTCACCCTCTTTCGTTGCATACGAGGATGAGTGCCACGCCGGAACGAACTTTGCCGTCCCACCTTGAAAGTCGACGGTGCCGCCATGGTTTCCACCCCATGTGCCCTCGACTCCCTGACCCTCAAGCCAGTCGGCGAGTTCGACGACGGTAATCACCTTGCATCCGGTTCTTTTGGCAATCGCGACCGTGTCTCCCACATGATCGTTGTGTGCATGCGTGACCAGAATCGTGGTCGGCGACAAGGTCGATGGGTCGACAGTTGCCGTCGGGTTTCCCGTGATGAAGGGGTCGATCAGAACGTGCGCAGTTTTAGACTTCAGCTCGAATGCTGAATGCCCCAACCAGGTCAGCGTGACCGTCATCGTCATTCTCCCTTGAGCACCATGTCAGGTCGCTCGCTCGTAAACCACCTCGCCGGCCGCAATCGTCATATCGATCCGCTCGTGTTCGAGCGTCGCCGGATCCACCTGCCGCAAGTCGTGCTCGAACACCGTCACATCGCCCAGCAGTCCAGGCTTCAGTGATCCCTTGCGATGTTCCTGGTGGGCGGCGTACGCTCCTGCCCACGTATATGCCTTGAGCGCTTCTTCAATGGTGATGCGCTCCTCGGGAAAGATTTCGTCGCCGAGCCGATCTCGCCGCGTCACCATCGTTTGCAGGCCGAGCATCGGGTTAACCGGCACCACCGGGGCATCGCTACTCGCCGCCGCGACAATCCCCCTGTCCGCGAACGTTTTCATCGCGTAGGCATATCGCACCCGTTCGTGCCCGAGATTCTGCAGGTACGCTGGTCGCATGTAGTAAAGGAACGTCGTTCCCGGAATTGGAATCACCTGCTGGGAAACGATCCGGTCCAGCAGGTCGTCATCCAGAATCGAACAGTGCTCGATTCTGTGTCGCACATCACGTCGCGGATTCTGGCTCTGCGCAGTGGCATATGCATCAAGCACAGCCTCGATTGCCGCATCACCGATCGCGTGAATGCCCACCTGGAATCCGGCGTTATGAGCGCGGACGACTCGCTCGGTGATCTCTTCCGGGGAAATCATCCAGAGACCGCAGTTCTCGGGCTCGCCTTCGTACGACGCCTTCATCCGCGCCGTCCGTCCGCCAATCGACCCATCCGAGAACAGCTTTGCTGGTCCGATCGTGAGCCAGTCGTCGCCGAATCCACTCTGGATCCCTAGCGCAGCCAGTTCGTCGAGCGTGTCGTCGATGATCATCATCAGGTAGCTGCGGAGCGGCAGCTTCCCGTCCCGCCACAGTCGTTGATAGGCTCGCATCTGCTCCGGCAGACGAATGCCGGCTTCGGTGGCGGAAGTGAACCCGTTTCGCCGGAATTCCAGCCCGCCCGCCAGCAGCGCTGCGGTAATGTCGTCCTCGCTCGGTTCTGGCTGGAAGTCGGCCACCAGAGTCGCAACCGATTCGCGCAGCACCCCGGTCGGTTCGCCTGCTGCGTCTCGATCGATGGTGCCGTCGTCCGGGTCCGCCGTGTTGCGATCAATTCCGGCCAGCCGCAGGGCCACCGAGTTGGCCACCCCGATGTGGTGGCACGACCGCCAGAGAAAAACTGGTCGGTCAGGCGCCACGTCGTCGAGATCGTGCCGGGTTGGATGTCGCTGTTCGACGAGTGTCGCCTGATCGTACCCCTGTCCGACAATCCATCGATCGTTCGCGGTCGACCGGGCTCGCTCTGCTACGAGCGCCTTGATCTGCTCGATCGAGGTCACCTGTGGCGCCGTGAGCGGAATCTGCTGCTGGGCAAACCCCGTCATCATGATGTGGGCATGCGCATCGTTGAGTCCGGGCGTAGCTAGCCGTCCCTGGAGATCAATCACCTCTGCGGATTGTGGTGCCATCTCCGTGACGGAAGATTCCGATCCCGCCGCCGTCACCAGTCCTTGCTGAATGAGCACGGCCTCAACCATTGGCTGGTCCGGGTCCATCGTCAGGATGGGACCGCCGTGAATGATGAGCGACGTATTGCTTGTCATGGTCTTGTCAGTTCCTTGATGCGGTCGTCTACGTCGTCTGCTGCGTCCACCAGTTCGCCACCTGTCCGGCGTTCCCGATCCAGACATCGCCGCTCTCGATCACCTCATCGAGGAAGCGCAGGATCTGTCCCGCAATTCCTGGCCGCCCACTGATTTCGGCATGCAGCACCACGGTCATCAGGCCGCCGGTCGATCGGACGGCCGACAATGAGAGCGACCAGGCTTCCAGCAATGACGACGGCGGCAGTGGTCTAGCCGGATCGAGCCACGCCCGATCGACCCAGTACGGTGAGGTCGGGATGAGCCACCCGTTGCCATGCGGCTGCGGAAGGTCGCCGCCAGAACCAGTGACCGCCCAGGACCGGGTCGGCACCGTGCCCGCAAATGGACGCGACGGTAGCCCGAGCACCGTGCCCACCGGTGACGATCCTGCAATCCGCGTCAACGCCGTCTCGGTCCGCTCCAGTTCCGTCTCATCCCCGGTCAAGCTGGCAAGTTCAAAGCCTGAACTGGCGGCCTGTCGCACGAGGGTCGGGGCGATATCGACCGCCGACGCCGAAACGCCGACCGTGGCAGTAACGTCCGCGTCGGCGAAGAGGTTGAGAAGCCGGTTGAGTCCGGTCGGTCCGTAGTCTGTGCCGATCTCGGCTGACGGCGACCCAGTCGGCGCCGGCATGTCGAGCAACGTGACGACGCAGAGCGCTGCTCGATGCCCTGCTGGCCATGGCACGACACCACCTGTGAATCCGTCTGTCACTTCACGCTCCCGTCTGCCTGTCGGCCAATTGCAGTGAGGGCCTGGTCCAGGTCGCCAATCAGGTCATCCACGTCTTCGATGCCGGCCGAAAGGCGGATCAGTCCCTCTCCAATCCCGATCTCCTGTCGTTGTTCGTCGGTCAGCGGTCGGTGCGAGGTTGTCGCCGGATGCAGCACCAGCGTCTGCACGTCACCGAGGGTCGTCGCCGGCTCGATCAGCCGCAGGGCGTCCTGGAAGGCAAACGCGTCTGCTCGGGTTGCTCCCTCGATTTCGAACGCCAGCATCGTGCCAAAGAGTCCCGACCTCAGGACATCTTTGGCGAAGGCATCATCCACTTTCGCCGGATAGTAGACTCGTGCAATGCCGGCTCGTGCCCCGAGCCATTCCGCGATCGCCGCCGCGTTGGCTGCCTGTTGGCGGACCCGCAAGTTGAGCGTCCGCATACCCCGCAGGCAGAGCCAGGCGTCAAACGGCGAAAGAATCGCCCCCGCGAACTTTCGCTGATGTCGCAGGCGATCGGCGATCTCTGCACGCGTGGCCACCAGCCCGCCGGTGGAGTCACCATGGCCAGCCAGGTGCTTGGTGGAGGAATAGATCACCACGTCCGCGCCAAGCGTCAATCCGTCAACCACCACCGGCGATGCGAAGGTGTTGTCCAGCACCAGCAGCGCGTCCACGTCGTGGGCCACGGTGGCCAGCGCCGGAATGTTTGCCAGCTTGATCAGCGGATTTGAGATCGATTCGATGTACACCACATCTGGTCGAAGCTCCTCCGCCAGTCGCCGGAACCCTTCGACGTCACCGGCATCGTGATGTCGGATCTCGAAACCCGCCGGCTCAAGTTGACCGTGCAGCAGGGCGTGTGTTGCACCGTAGATATCCACCGCCGAAAGAATGGTTCCTCCTGGCGGTACGAGTGTTTGGAATGCGCCCAGAATCGCGGCCATGCCCGAGGCGTAGGCGACTCCCGCCTCTGCGCCTTCGATGACGGCCATCGCTTCCTCGACTGCCCGCACCGTCGGGTTGTCCATCCGTGAATAGACGTAACCCAGCGAGTTGTCCGCGAATACAGCGTCGAGTTCATCGGTGGTGGGGTACGCGTACGCCGTCGCGAGGTGGAGAGGCGGCACGGTCGGGTTGGCCCGACCGATGTCAACGTGCTGACCGGCATGCACCTGGCGACTCGCCGGTCCCAGCTGCTTCAGGTCCGATGGCTTGAGTGGCATGGGGTCTGAATATCCTGTCCGTGAATGGCTGGTCGACGACAACGGTGCCGAGCCGCCTGTATTGCAGTCTAGGAGTGCTGGCAGGGTGAGTCAATTTGACATGGTCACCTCCGCCGGTCACGATTCTCTGGGAACAACGCACGTCTCTCACCTAAACACTGTGCTGCTCAGGAGACCATCTCGATGCCCTATGAATTTGGAAAATGGATCGCCCCCGACAGCCAGTATCGGCCGGATCGCTACTACCGGTACGACGACCTCTCCGAACTTCTCCACCGCTGGGTAGGCGAACATCCCGATATCGCGACGATTTCCTCCATTGGCCAGAGTTACGAAGGGCGTGAAATCTGGCTGATCACCCTCACCAATCCGGCCACCGGTTCCCACGACACGAAACCAGCCTACTTTGTCGACGCCAACATCCACGCGGGGGAGGTCACTGGCGTCGCGACTGTCCTCTGGCTGCTGAATCATCTGCTCACAACCTATGAAACCGACCCCGCCACGCGTGCCCTGATCGACGAGACGACCACCTACATCGTGCCGGCCATTAACGTCGACGGCATGGATATGATGTTGCGCGGCGAGGCCAGTCGCATTCGGTCGTCTGTCCGCCCGTTCCCCTTCACCGAGCAGCAGGATGGACTGGTCAAGTCCGATATTGATGGCGACGGCCTGGTCGCAATGATGCGCCTCAAGGATCCCACCGGCCCGTGGAAGAAGTCGGATCAGGATCCGCGTGTCATGGTCCGTCGCGGTCCGGATGAAACGGGTGGTGAGTACTACTATCTGCTTCCCGAAGGCATGATCCAGAATTGGGATGGTGGCGCTGTCAAGCTGGCCCCCGAACTGATGGGCCTCGATGTTAACCGCAATTTTCCTGCCGACTGGGCGCCGCACTGGGAGCAGCCAGGCGCCGGTGAGTTCCCGCTCTCCGAACCCGAGACCCGTGCCCTCGCCCAGTTCCTCGTCGACCACCCCAACATCCATGGCTCCCAGCACTTTCATACCCAATCAGGGGCAATTCTCCGGCCCCATACCAGCAAGCCGGATGTTGATTTGCCTCCGTTCGATCTCCGTACCTACAAGGCCATCGGCGCCATGGGTGAGGAGGAGACCGGGTATCCCTGCATTTCGATCTTTCACGATTTCGCCTACGACAAGAAGAAGCCGATCCGTGGCGGCCTGACCGACTGGGTCTACGAGCAGCTTGGCATCTTCACCTTCGCCACCGAACTCTGGAGCCTGCCGAAGAAGGCCGGTGTCGATGTCAAGGACTTCATCGAGTTCTTCCCGAATCGCGATGAGTCTGTCGATCTCGCCATGCTCAAGGCCCTTGACGAAGGAGTCGAGGGCTACGGGTTCAAGGACTGGACGCCATTCGACCATCCGCAACTCGGCGCCCTCGAGGTTGGCGGTTGGGACTATCAGTTCGCGTGGCAGAACCCACCAGGTCCCTGGCTGGAAGAAGTCACCTCCACCAATGCTCGCTTCGTGCTCCGCGCGATGAAGACCGCCCCTCGCATCGTCTTCCAGTCGCCGTTGGTCGAACCCCTCGGTGCCGATCTCTACAAAGTCAGTGTCATCGTTCAGAACCTCGGTTTCCTTCCCACCTATGTCTCCGAGCAGGGCCGGAAGGTCGGCGTGAACAAGCCAGTGAAGGTCGAGATCGAGCTACCGGAGCCCGCCACCCTGGTATCGGGCAAGCAGGAACAGGACCTCGGGCACCTTCAGGGCCGCGCGAATCAGTACGAAGCCATGTCGTTCTACACCGCGTACCCCATCGAGTCGCGGGCAATCGCCGAGTGGGTGATTCGCGCCCCATCGGCCACGAACATCACCCTGCGTGCCGAAGCCACCAAGGCAGGAAGCATTGATCTGACACTTCCGGTCGGCCAGGAGTAGACCATGACGATCTCGAAAGGCCAGGCTCGCGAAGAACAGTTTCTCGGCGCGCTGCTTGGCACGGCCATCGGTGACGCGCTCGGTCAGTCGCTGGCTGGCCTTTCCGAGCAGGAGATCGCTCTCCGCCTCGCCGCACCACTCGGATACGGGTCCGCAGAGGATCGCGGGCCAGAGGGAGCCGGGGCCATTACCCACCGCACGGAAATCGTGCTCTGCCTGGTAGAGTCACTCACCACCAACGATGGGCGTCCTGATCCCGACAATATGGTCGCTCGCCTCGGTTTCCTGGCTGCTGGTCCATCGCGGGACCTCATGTCACATGGCATGATTGAAGGCATCGAACTGGCCCTGGAAAACGACGGCCAGGTACCCGATTCGCACGTGCCTGCCATCGAACTGGCCGTTGCGAGTCGTGGCATACCGGTCGGATTGCTCCATGCAGTGGGCGGGTTTGATCCGGACGTCATGCGCCGAGAGTCCGCCATCGTGACCCGCTTAAGTCACGCTGGTGCCGATCAGGAGTCGCTGACTCAAACTGTGGCTGCCGTAATGGCCGAAACGGCGCGGTCTGGCAGCATCCCCGCTTCTGGCGAGTCCTCAGGCGATGAGAACCTGTCGGCCACGTTGAACGCAATTGCCTCCGCCGATAGCTTCGCGGATGGTCTTCGCCAGGCATTGGCAATAACCGGTGATCGATCGTCGCAGGGGGCTATTGCAGGCGCGCTGCTTGGGGCCAGATTCGGTGCCAGCGGTATCCCGCAATCGCTGATCGACGATCTGGACGCCCGCATCTACCTCTCGCTCGCTGCTCCCTGGTTCTATCGCACGGCGCTGATGCGCGCGGGAACCGTGATTGACCTCCGTCGGATTCCCTGAACCTCCCCGGATGCCGGGGTTGGCACTTGGGATTTGAGAGTGCCAACGTAACCGCAGGGAAACTATACTGGTCGTATCAGGTGGCGGTGTTTGCCGCCCACCGCGGCGCCGAAGACCATCCGGCGCGTGGTTGCCACGTTCGATCCAACCAGCAAGGCCCATGGCAGAGAAACGCGATTATTACGAAGTCCTTGGCGTCACCCGCACGGCGACCGAGGTGGAAATTAAGCGGGCATATCGACAACTGGCTCGCAAGTATCACCCCGATGTGAATCGCGAGCCGGATGCGGAAGAGCGCTTCAAGGAGGTGAACGAGGCCCACGAGGTACTCTCGAACTCCGAGCGCCGCGCCGCCTACGATCGATACGGTCACGCCGCGTTCAACGGAGCCGGAGGTAGCGGCGATCCGTTCGGCTTTGGCGGCGCTGGCGGGTTCGCCGATCTGTTCGAGTCCTTCTTCGGCGGGGCAACTGGTGGCCAGCGACGACCTTCTGGTCCTCCTCGCGGCAGCGACATTCAGATCACTGTCGAACTCACGTTCGAGGAAGCTGTCTTTGGAACGGAGAAGGACGTTGAGGTTGATCGCCTCGAAACCTGCTCTGCCTGTCATGGGACCCGCATGAAGGGCGGCGCCACGCCTCCCTCCTGCGCCACCTGTGGCGGGAGCGGTGAAGTGCGACGAGTCCAGCAGACGATCCTCGGACAGTTCATGACCAGTGGTCCCTGCCCAACCTGCCATGGGGAAGGCGTAACAGTTACGGATCCCTGCGATGTCTGCCGCGGCCGTGGCCGAACGCGAAACTACCGAGACATCTCGGTCACGATTCCTGCAGGTATCGACGACGGAGCAACCCTCCGCTTGTCTGGCCAGGGCGAGGACGGCCCCAACGGGGGTCCCGCCGGGAATCTCTACGTCAAGACCCGCGTCAAGGGACACAAATACTTCGAACGCCAGGGCAAGTCGATCACCAGCCAGGTCGGGATTAACGTCGCCCAGGCGGCCCTCGGCGACGAGATCGAGATCGATACACTCGACGGCCCGGTCGTGTTCCGCATTCCGTCCGGCACTCAGTCCGGTCAGCAGTTCCGGCTGCGCGGCAAGGGTGTGCCCGACCTGCGCGGCGGTGAGCGCGGTGACCAACTCGTCACTGTCCAGGTGGTGGTGCCGAAGGAGTTGTCGGACGAGCAGCGCCAGCTGTTCACCCAGCTCGCTTCCAGCCTGGGTAAGGAAGTCACCCAGCAGCCAAACAATCGCGGCTTCTTCGATCGCGTCAAGGACGTTCTGCTCGGCGTCTAGTCGATGTGTCATTGCACGTCTTTGGGAATGAGTTTGCAGATGCCCGATCTCGTACGAGGTCGGGCATCTACCTTCCACTCGATGGAGTCGTTTTCGCCGATCATCAAATGGCCGGTTGACGAAGTGTCATCGCCATCGCTAGAGTAAATCCAACAATTAAGCCTTCGGGGTGAGGTGAGGACGTCGAGCTATGGCGGCCAATTCCTGACCGGCGGTATAGCCCGCAAGCGTCTGTGGGAGCACAGGTGCACGATCCGGTGAAACTCCGGGGCCGACGGTAGAGTCCGGATGGGAGAAGGCGTTCGAGAGGCGTCCATCGTGTGATGGACGGCTATCGCCGCTCCGCAACTGTCGCCCGAAGGCTCTCGCAGCCATCGGGCGGTTGTCGTTCCGATGGACTCTCGAGGGCCTTCGGCTCAGGGCGGAGACCGCGTCACTCTGTGCCGCGTGTTTCCTGCCCGGGCCGAAACCCTCCACCGAAAGTCCATGTTTGCTCTGTTGCTCCGCCGTTTCATAGTTACCTGGCTTACCGTCCTGGCGGCGTCTACGCTGGTGTTCGTCCTGGTGCACGCCGCCGGCGACCCGGTTGACGGCTTTTTGGCGCCTGGCTCGTCACCTGAAGTTCGTGCCGCCGCCCGCGACCGCCTCGGCCTGAACGATCCGATTGCCGAGCAATACCTCCGCTATCTGGGAGACACCTCTCGCGCTGACTTCGGGGATTCCTGGCGCAACCATATGCCGGCAGGTGAAGCAGTTCTTGAGCGGTTGCCGGCCACCATACGTCTCGCCGCCGCCGCCATTGCCATCTCCACCATCGGCGGCCTGGCCATTGGTCTTGTTTCCGTTTGGTCGGGCAACCCGCTTCTCCGCCAGGTAGTTCAGTTTGTCGGGATGCTGGGCCAGGCTGTCCCTGCGTTCTGGCTTGGCACCATCGCGATTCTCGTCTTCGCAGTTCGTCTCGGTTGGCTGCCATCCTCAGGGAGTTCGGGGTGGCAGGCACTCGTCCTGCCGGCATTCACCCTCGCCGCCTACCCTGGCTCCATGATCGCTCGCATGACCCAGACATCCCTGCTCGACGTGCAGCGGCAGCCTTACCTGACTACGGCCCGTGCCAAGGGGCTTTCTTCTAGGGCGATCTGGGTTAGGCATGCGCTGCCCAACGCGCTGCTGCCCACGCTCGCGCTGATCGGTGTCCAGGCGAGCTTCCTGGTCGGCGGCACGATCGTCGTCGAGTCGGTCTTTGCGTATCCCGGCGTGGGTAGGCTCGCGCTCCAGGCCGCGACCGAACGGGATTTGCCAATCATTCAGGCGTTCGTCGTCGTCACCGTCATCCTCGTGGCCCTGGTCAATCTCGCCGTCGATCTCCTCGCTCAAGTCGTTGATCCCGGACTTCGAGCGGGTGCCGGGAGGATGGCCGCCCATGGCTGAGCTCTCGATTGGCTCGCTCACGACCCAACCGGATCGCCCCACCAGGTCAGAGCGACGCCGATTCTCCCTTGGTGCTTTCGTGCCACTCATTCCACTCTTCATCCTGCTCATCCTCGCGTCTGCCGGCTGGTGGCCCGGACTCAATCCCACTGTTCAGGATCTCACCAACCGGCTTCAACCGCCCCTCGGCTGGGGCGGCACGATGTCGCATCCGGCTGGAACCGATAGCCTTGGCCGCGATCTCCTGGCCCGTACGTTGGTCGGTCTCCAGAAGTCACTTGTGATCGGCCTGGTGGCAGCCACCCTCTCCGCTTGCATCGGCGTCACGCTTGGGCTCGTCGCTGGCATCGCGGGCGGGATCCTGGACGATCTGATTACCGCCCTCTCCGAACTCGTCCTGTCGATCCCCACCATCGTGGTCGGCCTGGTGGTAGTCGCCACGATCGGTCAGGGCATGATCAATCTGATCTCCCTGTTGGTGCTTTCCGCCTGGGTCACCCAGGCACGCGTCCTCCGCCTTCAGTCGCGCAGCGTCATCGGCAGTGACTATGTCCTTGCTGCTCGCTCGCTTGGTTCGACCGACGTCCACCTCGTCGTCTTCCACGTCCTTCCCAATGTGCTCCCCGCAGTGGTGATGGTTTTCTGTCAGCAGGTCGCCGCCATCATGATCTGGGAGTCATCTCTCACCTATCTCGGGGCTGGGCTTCCCATTGGCCAGATTTCACTGGGCGGCCTGATTCGTGAAGGCCAGCAGCATCTCTTCGACGCCCCTTGGCTCGGTATCGTCCCGGGTGTGGTGCTCGCGCTTGCCGTCATCGCCTTTAGTCTCGCCGGACGCTGGATTCAGGAGCGGCTCCTGCCCGGTCAGCATCGAACCTTGCTTCGCAGCGAATCCGCATGAATGTCGCGACCGGGTGTCGGTTGCCGTCTTCCCCACGGGGACAGGAAGAGGAACGCAAGAGTGGATAGAAGAAAGTTGGTCTTTTCGACGCCAGTCGCAGCCCTCATCGGCCATCAGCTGGCACGGCAGGCTCTCGCCCAGTCAGCAACGCCAGCCGATGAGTTGGATTCGTCGCTCACGATTGATCTCTCGGGTGGGCCGGACAATCTTGATCCCGCGCTGACTCGGTCGTTCCGCGACTGGTCGATCCTGCACTCGATCTACGATTCGATCCTTGACCTTTCCGAATCAGGTGAGGTCCGCCCGCTCGCCGCGTCATCCTTCGACACAATCGACGATGTGACCTGGGAGGTCGTTCTCCGCGAGGGACTCACGTTTCACGACGGAACTCCCGTCACCAGCGAGAGCATTGCCCGGTCGATCTCCTGGGTTCAGCAATCCGAAGGTCCAGCCGCTGGCAACTTCGCGGTGATCGAACGTGTCGATATCGTCGACGACATCACCGCCCGCATCGTGACTGCCGAACCCGCCCCTTGGCTTCCATCTCAACTTGCCGTCTGGCTGGTGCTTTTTCCGGAGGGCATGACCACCGAGGAGTTCCAGACCAATCCCGTCGGCTCTGGACCCTATCGCTTCGTCTCTCAGGAAGCCGGAGCCCAAATCATTCTGGAGCGCAATCCCGACTATCCAGCGGACAGCCCCAAAGGAACTCCAATCGCTCAGCAGGTCATCTATCGCTTCGTGCCTGAAGTGACGACCCGGGTCGCGGACATAGCCACGGGTTCCGCCCAGATCGTGGACGGTCTTGGCCTTGAGCATCGTGCCGCAGTGGAAGATGCGGGTGCCACGGCGGTCGAGTCACCCGTGCTCGGCACCTCCTTCCTGCGCCTCGTCAACGACGTATCTCCGTTTGACCAGCCGCTTGTTCGTCAGGCCATCAACCATGCCATCGATGTTGAATCGATTGGTCAGGCCCTCGTGTCGGAGCAGGTCCATCGTCTGGCCTCTATCTATCCCGACGAGCGGAGTATCGGATTCGACTCGGCGCTATCCCCGTTTGCCTACGACCCTGAACTCGCTCGGGATCTGCTTGCCCAGGCTGGAGTGCCGGACGGCTTCGCAACCACCCTCCAGTACACCGGTGGCGGTCGCGCGGATGTCATGGAGGCAATCGCCGCCAACCTTGCCGAGGTCGGCATCGATCTGTCGATCGAGGTTCTCGACCTGGCCACCTTCAACGGCTCCTGGCGCGCCGAGGATTCGGCCCCACTTCGTTTCGTTTCCTGGCGTCCCGTCTACGATCCCCACACGCTGTTGAGCCTCATGTTCCTGAGCACCGGACCGCTCTCTCGCTTCGGCGACCAGGCTGCCGATGACCTCATCACTGCCGGAGCGGTTGAGGCGGATCCCGATGCCCGTCAGGCGATCTATCAGGAGCTTGGCCGCTACTTCCAGGAATCACCTCCCGCCGTGTTCCTCTGGAATCTCACGTCTATCTACGGCGTCCGTGATCAGGGAACCCTCTGGACCCCACGCGCCGACGAGTACATCCTGCCCATGAGGAGGTCGTAACCATGGTTCGAGTCTCCACTCTTGACAGACTGGTGGCTGGCCCACGCTCGAGTCGCCGCACGTTTCTCGCCGGTGCGGGAACCCTTGCTGGGGTAATGACCGCCGGTGCGTTGCGTGTGACACCGGGTGCCGCGCAAACTCCCTCGGCCTCGGGAGAATTGCTAACTGAGGTGGTGATCGATCTTGCCGGCGTCCCGGAGTCCATCGATCCGGGGCTTGCCTATTCGCCTCGCGACTGGTCCATCGTGCATGCCATCTACGATGCGCCCGTCACCATCAGTGATGACGGAACCATTGTTCCGCTCGCTGCGGAGTCCTTCACGGCGATTGACGCGACATCCTGGGAAGTCCGGCTGCTGCCCGACATGACATTCCACGACGGCTCGCCAGTGACCTCGGCCGCTCTCGTCCGCTCGCTCGAGCACATTCTCGCGTCCGAATCCGATGCCGCTGGTCTCTTCGCCGTTGTGTCATCCATCGATGTGATTGATGACCTGACCTGCCGCATTGTCACCTCGGAACCTGCGCCCTGGCTGCCGGCCCAGATCGCTGTTTACATGGTGCTGCTTCCAGAAATCGACGACCCAACTCTCTTCCTGACGAATCCCGTTGGCTCCGGCCCATATCGATATGAGTCCCAGGAATCGGGATCGTCCATCACCCTGGTCCGCAATCCGGACTGGAAAAGTACTGGCGCCAAGGGCCAGCCCATCGCCGAACGTGTGACCTACCGCTTCGTTCCCGAGCCGGCAACACGCATCGCCGATCTCGCCAGCGGGTCCGCCGGTATCATCACCGAGATTCCTCACGATCAGATGCAAGCCATCACCGACGCCGGTGCCACTCCGGTCGAAGCATCCGTTGTCGGTTCGCACTTCATTCGCGTTGCGAGTGACATCGAGCCATTCAATCTCCCCGAAGTCAGGCAAGCGCTCAATCTCGCCATTGACGCCGAGTCAATCGCTCAGGCCCTGGTCTCGCCTGAAGCGCACCGGCTTGCCAGCCTCTTCCCGGACCCGCGGGCGCTTGGCTTCGACACGGCACTCACTCCATTGCCGTACGATCCCGATCGCGCTCGCGAGCTGCTGTCCTCCGTCGGCATGGAATCTATTTCGACAGTTCTGGAGGTCACGACCGGCGCTCGACTCGACATCGCCGAGGCCATCGTCGCGCAATTGGCCGACGTCGGCATGCAGATTTCAGTCACCGTCAGCGACTACGCCACCTTCAACGGCGCCTGGAGCAGTCCCGATGCTCCACCGCTTCGACTGGTCACCTGGGCACCGCTCTTCGACCCGCAATCCCTGCTCGCACTGGTCTTCGCCAGCACCGGCTTTCTGTCTCGCTTTGACAGTCCCGAAGTGGACGAGCTGATTGCGATCGGCGCAGCCGAAACCGATCCCGCGCAGCGACAGGCAACCTATCAGGAACTGGCTCGTGTCATGCAGGAGTCCGCTCCGGCCGTTTTCCTCTGGAATCTGACATCGGGCTACGGTGTCGCGTCTGACATCCAGTCCTGGACTCCACGAGGCGACGACTATGTCCTGCCGCTTTCGCCCGGAAGCCCCGCATGAGTGATCAGCAGATCGAATACCTGAACGATGTAATTCGCGGACGGTCGTCTGTCCGCTCGTTTCGGTCAGATCCAATCGACATCGCGGTAGTCGAGCGCGCCATCGAGGCGGCCGGATGGGCCCCATCACCCCATGGAACCCAACCATGGCGATTCGTCATTCTCGATGACCCACTCGGCCGCCAGCGTCTCTCAGCCGCCATGGCCGATGAGTGGCGTCGCCAGTTGCGCGCCGATAGCCTCGACGAAGCGGAGATCGAACGGCGATTGGCGAATAGCCGCGAGCGGATCGAACGCCCGCCTGTGGTCGTCATCGCCTGTCTCTATCTCGGCGATGCGCACGTCTACCCCGACCCGGAGCGTCAACGCGCCGAGTACCTGATGGCGGTTCAAAGCCTCGGTGCAGCGTCGCAAAATTTCCTGTTAAGCATTCACGCCCAGGGTCTGGCTTCTGGCTGGATGTGTGCCCCGCTCTTCTGCCCCGACGTGATCCGTGAGGCCCTTGGTCTCTCGTCCGATCTAGAGCCTCAGGCAATGTTTCCGGTAGGCCATATGGACAAACCGCCGCGGAGGCGCGATCGCCGGCAACCAGAATCACTCATCGTCCGAGTCACGGCACCGTCAACATTTTCATCTGATTGACCGGGTCCCTCAACTACCTGCCTTGGACGATTGGGTCAGGCGGATTGCACCAGGCTGGGATGCCCATTCGCTCGCCCAACAGCGCGCCGTGGTGCGAGTTCCACGGCGCGCGGCATTCCGGAATTCCTAAAACACGAGCCAGGCGGCGATCAGTCCCAGCGCCAGAATGAAGAGGAACACGCTTCCCACCCCAAGGCCCGCCACCCAGGCCAGAATCACGCCAATCAGGAGTAGGATCGCCAGGCCAATCAGGTAGTTTCGCTGGAGCGGACTCAACGGGATAGCGTCAGAACCAATCTGCCATGGGTCTGGGCTCGGGCGAACCGCGTCGCCGGATAGCACCTGTCGTGCCTGCCGAATCCTGGTGTTCCTGGTTTCCACGTCGTCGATGTCAGACATCTGGGCCCCTCCGCTCAAACTGGTGGAATCGGGTTGTGTCGATCGGTTTCGAGCCCTGCCACTCGATGCCAAAGCTGCAGTACTACCACCTTAACACCGCCCGCAAGCAGGAGCATCATCCCAACCAGTTGCCACAACTCCCCATCCGCCATCGCCAGCCCCGCCACGAGAGCGGCGACTCCACTCGCGATGATGAGCCAGGAGACAATCGTGAGATGTCGCAATCGAATCGCACGAATCGGGTTCATCATAGTTTCTCCGCAGTCACGATCATCCGCTCCGATTGCGCGTCGAGCGGATCGAGCCGATAGGACCCAAAACTCGTCGGCTCCCCGAATCCGGCTTCCTGCAGCATCAGCGAAAGCTCCGCCAGGTGCAGGTATCGCAGCGTAAACGACGTGTGCAGCCGCGTCAGGTTTCCCGCTTCCGAAGTCAGGTCGTACCAGATCTGGGTGTCGATCGTCTGCGCGTGGACATCCACCTCGCGATGCGCCCATTTCTGCACCATCGACCCGTCCGCTATCTTTCCTGACCACTCAAGGACCGTGGCCCCCGAGATCTGCTCCAGGTAGTCCGGCGTCGGGTTCATCAGGTCGATCACCACCGACCCGTCATCGCTCAGCGCCGCTGCCACCGACCTCAGCGCAGCAATCTGGTCGTGCTGGCTCTCGATGTGCATCAAGCCGTTGAGCGAGAACATTGCCAGCCCAAACGGACCGCCCGGCGCCTTGTTCGCTTCGCGCATGTCAAGGCGCACGAGGTGAACCGCCCCATCCGGTGAGAGAGACGCGACGGCCTCTTTCGCCGGTTTCAGCATCACCGCCGACGTATCGATGCCGGTGATGCTGAAACCGGCCTCGGCCAGCGGAATCAGAACCCTGCCGGTTCCACATCCCAGTTCGAGGAGCGGACCATCAATCTCTTCCGCCATCGCCAGGTAGAGGTCGACATCTTCCTCGAACGCGGAGTGTTCGGCATCATACAGTTCATCGATCTGGTGATACGGGTCCACGGTCATGGTCTCGATGTGCAAGTCTAGAGCCCCGTATCTGGCACGCTGGCAATCAACTGATCGATCACCTGGTCCGAAGACACATCGTTCGCTTCCGCGTCGAAATTCAGCACAAGACGGTGCCGAAGCGAGGGATGAGCCATCGCCCGAATGTCGTCATACGCCACATTCGCCCGCCCGTCGAGCAATGCGCGCATCCGGGCCGCCATCACCAGTGTCTGCGCCCCGCGCGGGCTCGCCCCGTACCGCACGTACTGCCGCACCAGCCCTGGTGCGCTCGCATTGTCAGGATGGCTGGCCATCACCAGTCGCACGCTGTAATCCAGCACCGAATGCGCCAGCGGCACGTGTCGCGCCGTCTCGGTGATCTGCAAAACATCGTTGCCCCCGATGACGGCGGCGACGGATTGGTCGCCTGCCCCCATCGTCCTGGAGACGATGGTTGCCAGCTCCTCGGCGCTCGGGAACGGCACCTCGACTTTGAAGAAGAACCGGTCGAGCTGTGCCTCGGGCAACGGATAGGTGCCCTCCATCTCCACCGGGTTCTGCGTCGCCAGCACGAAGAACGGACGCGGCAGGTGGTGAACCTGGTTCGCCACCGTCACGGTCCCTTCCTGCATCGCCTCGAGCAACGCGGCCTGTGTCTTCGGTGTCGCCCGGTTGATCTCATCCGCCAGAACGATATTCGCGAAAATCGGACCCTGCTCGAATGCAAACTGCCGCCGTCCGTCCGGTGTTTCCGCCAGGATGTTCGTGCCGGTAATGTCCGCTGGCATCAGGTCCGGCGTGAACTGCACCCGGCTGAACGCCAGGTCCATCACATCACCTATTGTCCGCACCATCCGCGTCTTGCCGAGACCCGGCACTCCTTCCAGCAGCACATGACCGCCGGCCAGGATAGCGATGAGCAGTTCGTCGACCACATGGTCCTGGCCCACGATGATCTTGCCGATCTCTTTGCGCACCCCCGCCACTTTGTCCCGGATCTGTTGTGGCGCGAGTTGTTCGATGTCGGTACTCACGTGCGTCAATCCTCGCCGCAGGGAAGCGCGCAACTCTGGGCTGCCGGTCAGTACGAATGTGTCTCTTACTGGAAACGGTACACCATCACGATGGCCCAGATCGCCAGCAGGATGAGATTAAACGCCCCGAACGCGAGCGCGATCAGCACGATCTGCATCTTTGGCGAAGGTGGCCACAACTGCCAGTCCTTCTGGTCAGCAGAGGCTGGCGCGTCCTCGGTTTCTTCGTCTGCGCGAATCACTGGGACCTGATCTTCACCGTCCTGGGAAATGTCGATCCTGTCCTCATCAGAGCGGCTCATGACGCAACTCCCGTCGTTCGGCTTCACGGAAATCATCGTCCGCCCCTCGCCGCAGGTTGATGATGTAAAGCACGACTCCCACCACGATCAGGCTCAGGAACGTGATCGAGCGGTCCAGCAACGCGATCGCGACTGCCGTGCTCTGGGCGATTCCGAACTGTGGAAGGATCCAGATCATGAAGCCTTCGACGAATCCCACTCCGGCCGG
>JAEZJB010000126.1 GCA_023415845.1 Chloroflexota bacterium
GTCGACGCGGTGATCGACTACTCCCGCCGTGAGCGTCGCTTCGGCGCCCTCGCCCCTTCAACCTGAACCAAGGACGACAACCGGTGAAGCAGCGGTCCATCTCGGCCATAGGAGTCGTCATCGTCGGCCTGGTGCCGGCGTTGCTCGGTGGCTGGGTTTTCGGCGTGGTGTTCACCGTCATTGCAGCGATGGCCTATCACGAGGCGATTCGGATCACCACGAGGGACCTTCCCCCGGTGCAGGTGATCGGCTTGGCTATGGTGATCGCGACCGGGGGTTTTGCCACCTGGTACTCGTCCGACCGCATGCTGCTGGCGCTGATCGCCATCAGCGTGTTTCTGCCGCTGGCTACCGCTGTCTTCGTGTCCCATCACAATGGTGCGGAACACTGGATCGCCACCACCGGCACCAGTCTGTACCTGGCGCTGCCAGCCTGGGCGGCGATCACCTTGCGCACCTCCGAGGACTACCCGGCCCGTGACTGGCTCCAGAATGTGGCCGGCTGGTTTCCGGGTGTCCCGAACAGCACGGGCGGGGGTCTCGCCTGGTTTCTGCTCGCGCTGCTGGTGACGTGGCTTTCCGATACGTTCGCCTATCTCGTCGGCAAGTCCATCGGTCGTACGAAACTGATTCCTCGGGTAAGCCCCAACAAGACCGTCGAAGGCGCCATCGGCGGCCTCGTCGCGGCCGCACTGATCGCGTGGGGATGCGACTGGGCATTCGGTATGGAGATCGGCTGGGGCTGGGCACTGCTCATCGGCCTCGGTCTCGGCGTTATCGGCCAGATCGGCGACCTCTCCGAATCCATGCTCAAGCGCTCGCGCGGCGTCAAGGACAGCGGCACCCTGATCCCCGGTCATGGAGGCGTGCTCGACCGGATCGACGCCCTCATCTTCATCCTCGTCGCCACCTGGCTCGTTGCCCCGCTGGTGAACTAGCGCCTTTCACGCAAGGACTCGCTTATGTCTCGCCATGGTGTTGCCATTCTTGGCTCAACCGGCTCCATCGGCACCCAAACCCTCGATGTCATCTCGCGGCTGCCCGACCGATTCGACGTGGTAGCCCTCGCTGCGCGCCACAACCGGGACCTGCTGACCGAGCAGGTAGTTCGCTTCGGTCCAAAACTGATCGTGGCCGAGGATACGGCGCCAATCGATGGCCATCCCGTCCTCCCGACCCCGGCCGGCCTGATCGAGGCGGTCACTCACCCGGACGTCGATATCGTCGTGGCGGCAACATCGGGGCACGACGCGATTCGGGCAACCTGGGCGGCGATCGAAGCCGGGAAAACCATCGCCATCGCCAACAAGGAAACAATCGTGTGCGCCGGGGACCTGATCATCCCGCTGGCGAGACAGCACGGCGTCGACCTGCGGCCAGTGGACAGCGAGCACAGCGCGATCTGGCAGGCCTTGATGACGGGCGAGCGAAAAGACCTGGCCCGCATCATCCTGACGGCTTCGGGTGGTCCGTTCCTCGATAAGTCGGCCGAAGAACTGGCATCCGTCACGGTCGCCGATGCCCTCGCCCATCCCAACTGGAGCATGGGCTCCAAGATCACGGTCGACTCGGCGAGCATGATGAACAAGGGGCTGGAAATCATCGAGGCTCACCACCTGTTCGACGTGCCCTACGACCAGATCGACGTCGTGGTCCACCGCGAGCAGATCATTCATTCACTGGTGGAGTGGGACGATCGCTCGTCCATCGCCCAATTGAGCTTCCCGGACATGCGCCTGCCAATCCAGTACGCACTGACCTGGCCCGATCGACCGGTGAGTCCCGGTAGCCCGCTCGACTTCACTCGCATCGCGCAGATGTCGTTCCAGTTGCCGAATGAAGAGCAGTTCCCGCTGCTTCGGCTTGCCCGCCAGGCCGGAATCGAAGGCGGAACCGCCCCGACGGTGCTGAGCGCGGCCGATGAAGTGGCGGTCCACGCCTTTCTGGATGGAAAGATCGGGTTTATCGACATCCCGGCGATCGTCCAGCAAACGCTCGATGCACATGACACCGCTGGGGTCACGAATCTCGACGTGGTTTTTGCCGCCGACGAGTGGGCCCGTGCCCACGCCAGGGATCTGGTCAATCGCCGAACCTGACCCCGGCGTCTCCCCAGGTGATCGCGGGAGGAACCCCTGTATGGATCTTGAAGTCCCCCTGCCTGGCGGTCAATGCACCCCCGGCGTAGTTCGTGTCCGCGACACCGTTCGCCGACCACTGTCCGACGGGTGGGAGTTTCGGCACCGATTGTTGCGCCATCTGGAAGCGATTGGTTTCCGGTTCGCGCCACGCCTGCTGGGCGTCGACGAGCAGCAGCGGGAGATTCTCACCTATCTCGATGGCGAGACCATGCGAGGTGATGAGGTGCCAATCGGTGAGATCGGCGCCATGATCGGTGCCTTTCATCGCGCGACCGCCGATTCCGAGTTGGCTCATGGTGGCGAGGTCGTATGTCACGGTGATATCGCGCCGTGGAACACGATCCACCGCAACGGAACCCTGATTGGCCTGATCGACTTCGATGGGGCCGCACCGGGCAGCCGGCTCGACGACCTTGGCTATGCCGCCTGGACATTTCTTGCGATCGGCTCCGCCGATACCGAGGTGGTCGAGGCAGGACTGCGGAACTTGTTCGACGGCTATGGGTGGTCGGTCCGGACAGGCCTGAGTGACGCCATCCTTCGCCAGCAGCAACAGGTTCTGACCTGGCGTCGTCACCTGGCTTCGACCGCAACCGATCCGCACCTGCGAGCCATGTCACAGGAGAGAACCAGGCAGATCCCCCTGCAAATAGCGTGGGTTGAGCGTCACCGGCTCCTGATCGATGATGGCGCCTGACCAGACTCAGCCAGCCAGGCACGGAGTTCGCGCGCCGTCAGGTCCAGCGCGAACGAACAGGCGGAGATCCGCGACGGCACCAGCCCCGTCAACGCCTGGGCACAGGCATTGAGCGTGGAACCGGTCGTTCGCACGTCGTCGACCAGCAGGTAGTGCAACCCCAAGGGCATCGTCACCGCGGGATTCGGGGCGAACGCTCCATGCACATTCTCCAGTCGCTCCTCCCGCCCGAGGGAAGCCTGGGCCATTGTCTGGCGCGTGCGAATGACGACAGGTTCCACGCGAGCACCGAGCATCTCGCCGATGGCGGTTGCCAGGATGCGCGACTGGTTGTATCCACGCTCGCGTTCCCGTGCGTGATGGAGCGGGACCGGCACCACGACGTCCACGCGACCGAAGGCCACGAGGGTGGGCCGCATCCGTTCGGCCAGGTCCGGACCACGACTCCATTCGTTGGCGTACTTGAACGCCTTGACCGCCTCTGGCACCCACCCTGTGTACGGGTAGGCGGCCCGCGCCAGCGAAATCGACGGATCGAGGTGGGCACAGTGCAGGCACACGTCGCGTACCGGGGCTCCACACCGATAGCAGATGCCGTGGTCGAGGCGCCGGACCGTGGATTCACACCGAGGGCAAAGCCAGGTGCCTCGCCTTCCACAGCCCGCGCAGGTGCGGGGATAGACCATTTCGACGAAACCTGTCCGCATTCGCTGCCATACTATGGGGAGCCGATCTCGCATCGGAGGTCTCCACGATCATCGTCGCCACGCAGGATTGCCACATCGTGAACCAGTTTACCGAGACCGACGCCGACACGCTGCTCTATGGCCGCAACCGCCTGCCGCAGATCGTCAGCGTCGAACCAACCGGCCCATCAGGCATGACGCTCTACCAGCGTCAGCCCGACGGCTCCACCATCACCCTGCAGGAAACTGCTCGCCCATGGATTGTCGTCGAGGAGTCCTCTCGCCTCCTGCGCCGTCCTCGCATTGAAATCGAGGACCTCTCCGGCGAGCTGCCGCTGAATCGCCGCATCCGGTTTGGCGACCGAGGCGCATTTCGCGATGCCACCGAGGGCATCGCCAACGACGATCTCGGCGTTCTGTCGATTCGCTCGCCAATCAGCCAGTTCCTGATCGATACCGGCATCACCCTCTTCAAGGAAATGACGTTCGAGCAGGTCCGGCGCCTGCAGTTGGATATCGAAACGCTGGGCCTGGAACCGACCGACCCCGAGGCCGAGGTCGTGATGGTCGCCCTCAAACAGGACGACCACGAGGAGGTGCTGATTCAGGAGAGCACCGAGGCCGACCTGCTCGAGCGACTGGTCGAAACGATTCAGCGTCTCGACCCTGACGTAATCGAAGGGCATAACCTCTTTCTGTTCGACCTACCGTACCTGGTCGAGCGGGCACGCCAGACAGGAGTCACCCTCGCTATTGGCCGCGACGGATCGCCACCGACGC
>JAEZJB010000153.1 GCA_023415845.1 Chloroflexota bacterium
CACGGGTGGGGGTGACTTCTTTCCGGTGCGCCAGGATCTCTTCAAGGGGGCCGTAGGTGGCGATGAGAGATTTCGCCGTCTTTTCGCCAATCCCCGGCACACCTGGGATGTTGTCCGAGGTGTCGCCGACCAGCGCCTTGTAGTCGGGAACGTATTCTGGCCCGAAGCCATAGCGCTCGAAGACAGCTGGCACGTCGAACTCGCGGACGTCACCGAATCGGCGGGCACCCGGGAGGACGACCAGCACGTTTTCACCGACGAGTTGAAGCAGGTCGGAATCGCCGGTGACGACGACCACCTGATAGCCGTCCGCGGCGAGGGTTTTCGACAGGCTGCCGATGACGTCGTCGGCCTCATAGTTTTCGACCTGTTTGACCGGAATGCCGAGGGTGTCGATCAGTTGCCGAACCCGATTGAGCTGCTCGCGGAGATCGGGCGGCATTTCGGTGCGGGTGCCCTTGTACCCCTCGAACATATCGTGGCGGAATGTCTGGCCCGTCTCGAGTGCGATAATGACATAATCGGGATTGCGGGACTTGATCACGTCGAGCAACATCGAGGTGAACCCATAAATGGCATTCGTTTGTTCACCCGTAGCGGTCGACATGCTGGCGGGCAGCGCGAAGTAGGCGCGAAAGATCAGGCCGAAGCCATCGACGAGGACAACGGTTTCCTTTTTCCCGGCGGCAGAGGCGGTCACGATGGTCTCCTGGTGGGCCCGCGCGGGCGCAGGCGTCCGGTCAGTCTTGTCGCTGCCAGTATAGTGAAGCTGAACAGGTGGGCCGATGTTTCCGCCTTAAGGGTGCATTCAGGTGCATGGTCTTTACTTTTGGCGGACCTGCATCGACCACCGAGACCCTGCGGGAGACGCAACAAGGCATGGATTCCGATCACATTCGACGGCTCGTTCAGACCACGACCGACAATATCGAGCGAGTCATCATTGGCAAGCGCCGGGAAGTGGAGCTGGTGCTGGTGGCCCTGCTTTGCCGTGGACATGTCCTGATCGAGGACGTGCCTGGTGTGGGCAAGACGGTGTTGACCAAAGCTGTCGCAAAGAGCATTGGCAGCACCTTCAAGCGCATCCAGTTCACGCCCGACCTCCTGCCGAGTGACGTGACAGGCGTCAACATCTTCAACCAGCAGCGAGGCAGTTTCGAGTTCCGACCGGGACCCATCGTGGCGCAGATGGTGCTGGCCGATGAAATCAACCGCGCCACGCCCAAGACCCAGGCGGCATTGCTGGAAGCGATGGAGGAGGGGCAGATCACGATCGATGGCGTGACGCATCCATTGCCCAATCCGTTTGTGGTGCTGGCGACTGAGAACCCGATCGACTACGAAGGTACGTTTCCGCTGCCCGAGGCCCAGCTCGATCGATTCCTCGTGCGCCTGTCGATGGGGTATCCCGGACGGCAGAATGAGCTGGAGATGCTCGATCGGCAGCACCAGCGCCACCCGCTCGACACCCTCGCCCAGGTCGTCTCAGTGGATGACCTCATGCTCGCGCAGGAAGGGGTGAAGACGGTGCACGTCTCGCTGGCGGTGCGGGAGTACATCGTCTCGATTGTGGAAGCGACGCGAAACCACGACGACGTGTTTCTGGGGGCGAGTCCGCGTGGTTCCCTGGCGCTGTTCAACACCTCGCGCGCGTGGGCCGCGATTCGCGGCAGGGCCTTCGTGACGCCGGATGATGTCAAGCATCTTGCCGAGCCGACGCTCGCTCACCGAATCATCGTCAACCCGGCGGCGCGGATGCGGGGAGCCGACAGCCGTGACGTGGTGCGCGACCTGCTGGCCTCCGTGCCGGCGCCGGGCTCGGTTGCCAACGAGCGAGGCGGGGCCGAGCCCGCGCGACGGATGGCAAGGGTTTAGCGCTTGAATGCGGCACGCCTGGGTCTCCTGGTTGCCATTTTGCTGGGCATCGCACTCGCCAACGACTGGTCGTTGCCGGATCGGCTGATCGTCCTGCTGCTGGTGGCGCTCTTCCTTTCGTGGGTGTGGTCCCGGTTCAGCCTGCAGCGACTGGGGCTGAGGCGAACGGTGCGTTCGGACCGCCTGCGGGTTGGCGACTGGCTGGTGGAAGAACTCGCCTTGATCAATCACTCGTGGATCCCGCGCGTCTGGGTCGAAGTTCACGACTTTTCCTCGCTGGCAGGCCATCGGGCTGGGCATGTGATGTCGCTTCCGGGCAGGGGAGAATCCTCGTGGCTGGTTGAGACACGTTGCGATCACCGCGGAATCTTTCGGTTGGGGCCGGTGGCGGTGCGTTCAGGCGACCCGATGGGCCTTTTCGTGCGACAGCGGACGATTCCGGCCATACACGAGGTGCTGGTCTACCCGCCCAGTGTTGACGTGCGTGACGTGGCGATTCCCACCGCCAGCATGCAGGGTGGTCAACCGGTCAGCCGGCGCCATGCCCCGGTAGCGCAGACCGTGGCCGGGATCAGGGAATACGTACCAGGCGATGCGCTCAACCGGATCGCCTGGACGGCTACGGCACGCCAGGGCCGCATGATGGTCAAGGAGTTCGAGCCCGAGCCATCGTCCGATGTCTGGGT
>JAEZJB010000180.1 GCA_023415845.1 Chloroflexota bacterium
GGGGCTCCTGCCAGCGGGCACAACCTTGACCATCACCGATGGTCCATATGAAGCCGATGGCTACGTTTGGTGGCAGGTGGTGAACGATGACGGTCAAGTCGGATACGTGGTAGAGGACTTCATCGAAATCGTGCCGTAACCACGAGCAAACCACAGAGAAGCGGCCCGGAACCTTGTTGCGGGCCGCTTTCGTTTCCACTGACCTGGCTGGACGTCGGCCAGCATTCGGCAGACAGGAATGACCTCCGCAAAGGTGGAGAGCGGTCGAGCGCCCTGACAACGGAAGGGTGAGAACCATGGCTTCGGCGCTCATTCCTGCGCAGCCGCTGCACGCGCACTGCTCCCGGCCCCTCCTGCAGAGCGGTGGCGGAAGCCCACCCTGTGGTCTGCTATACTTTCCGGCGGCCCGGCAACTGCCCGGCCAGCGATTCTGCACGCGTTGTGACGGCTCCCGGTGTGCCCCTCCTGACGGTCAGGTAAACGGGGTTCGGCAGGCGGATGACCAGCGCGGAAGCACAACACACATTAAAGGATCACCGGCATGGCACAGGCAACGGAAGCACGCAACCCGCGTGTGAGTCTCCGCGCGCTGCTCGAAGCGGGCGTTCACTTCGGACACCAGAAGAACCGCTGGAACCCGAAGATGAAGCCCTACATCTTCACCGAGCGCAACGGCATCCACATTCTCGACCTCCAGCAGACAGTTCCGCTGCTCGAGCAGGCGCATGAACTGGTGTCGGAAATCACCGCCAATGGTGGCCACATCCTGTTTGTCGGCACCAAGAAGCAGGCCCAGGACATCATCAAGCAGGAAGCCGAGCGCAGCGGCCAGTTCTTCGTCAACCGGCGCTGGCTGGGCGGCACGCTCACCAACTTCGTCACCATCCGCTCCCGCCTGCGCCACCTCAAGGACCTGATTGCCGCGAGCGAGTCGGGCGAGTGGGATTACCTGCCGAAGCAGGAAGCCGCCGCCAAGCAGCTCGAACTCGACAAGCTGCAGCGCACCCTCGGTGGCATGAAGGACATGACCCAGCTGCCGGGCGCGCTCTTCATCATCGACCCGAAGCGCGAGCATCTGGCGGTGCACGAAGCCAAGCGCCTCGGCATCACCACGATCGCGATGGTTGACTCCAACACCGATCCGACCCCGATCGACATCGTACTCCCGGCCAACGACGACGCGATTCGCTCGATTCGCCTGATCACCGCCGGCATCGCAAATGCCGCCAACGTTGGCCGCCTCGAGCGCGAGAGCGTCACCGGCGAATCGGTTGACTTCGGCTCGGCCGTTGCTTCAACCGACGAACTGTTTGGCACCGGCGCCGCCGAGGAAGCCACGGAAGAAGCGGTCGACCGCGACGCCGAATAGCGCACATCCACCTGTTCGAGCCGGCAGGAACGCCGGATCACCAGTTCCTGCCGGTCCAGCACAACGACGTGAGGTATCACACATGGCAATCACTACCGACATGGTTCGCTCGCTGCGAGATGAAACCGGCGCTGGCATCATGGACGCCAAGCGCGCCCTCGAAGAAGCTGGCGGCAACGCCGAGAAGGCCAAGGAAATCCTGCGCCAGCAGGGCCTGGCCCGCGCCGGCAAGAAGTCCGACCGCTCCGCCCTCCAGGGCCTGATCGAGCCGTACATCCACGGTGGTGGACGCATCGGTGCCCTGGTTGAGATCAACTGCGAAACCGACTTCGTCGCTCGCACCCCGGACTTCCAGACGCTGGCCCACGACGTCGCGATGCAGGTCGCCGCGATTCCGCCGCGCTGGGTGACGGTCGATGAAGTGCCGGAAGACGCGATTCCGGGGCTTGAGAAGGAATTCGGCTCCAGAGACGAGGCCTTCAAGCAGGTCGTCCTCATGGAGCAGACCTTCATCAAGGATGCCAAGAAGACCATTCAGGACCTGGTCAAGGAAGGCATCGCCAAGCTGGGCGAAAACATCGTGATTCGCCGCTTCGCCAGGTTCGAGCTTGGTGAGAGCCAGGCCGACGAGGCTGCCGAAGCCTGATGACTCGAGACGGCGCCGTTCCCCCACCGGGTGAGCGGCGCCGTTGTCATGTCCGCCGTTCCGCCCACACCCCCGGAGATGCCACCTCATGACGCAACCCTACCAGCGCGTCCTCCTCAAGCTCAGTGGTGAGTCGCTGATGGGCGCCAATGCCTATGGCATCGACCCGGCAATCGCACAAACGATGGCGCGACAGATCCAGGCCGTGCACACCCTGAATGTGCAAGTCGGGATTGTGATCGGTGGCGGCAATATCTGGCGCGGGCTCTCCGAGTCGGCGAGCAGGATGGACCGCTCCACCGCCGACTACATGGGCATGCTCGCCACCGTGATGAATGCCCTGACCCTGCAGGATGCCCTCGAGCAGGAGGGTGTCCACACCCGCGTGATGACCGCAATTGCCATGAACCAGGTGGCCGAGCCCTACATCCGGCGCCGGGCGCTCCGGCACATGGAAAAGGGTCGCGTTGTCATCCTCGCCGCCGGCACCGGCAATCCCTACTTCACCACCGACACCGCCGCCGCCCTGCGGGCCATCGAACTCGATGCCGATGTCCTCCTGATGGCCAAGAACCGCGTCGATGGGGTCTACTCCGCCGACCCGAACACGGACGATACGGCGACCAAGTACGACCACATCACCTACCAGGAGGCCATCGAGCGCAATCTCCGGGTCATGGACACCTCGGCTCTCACGCTGTGCCGTGACCACAGTCTCCCGATCCTGGTTTTCGATGTCGGCATCGATGGTGCAATCCTGCGCGCGGCAGGGGGCGAGCACGCGGGCACTCTGGTATCCTCACAACGACCTGTTGAGTGAGTCCGTGCTGGCCGCCACACCCGGCGACCCGATTCCACGAGCCAGCACCAGTTCGCCTTCATGAAGGGAACAAGGCCATGATTGCCGACATTATCAAGGACGCTGAACACCGCATGAAGGGCGCGATGGATGCCCTCCACCACAACCTCGACTCCGTCCGCACCGGTCGCGCCTCGCCGGCCCTGGTCGAGCGAATCCAGGTCGATTACTACGGCACGGCGACCCCGCTCAACCAGCTCGCCGGTATCTCGGTGCCGGAGGCCCGCCAGATCGTCATCCAGCCGTGGGACCGCGGCGCGATGGGGCCGATCGAGAAGGCCATCATGCAGTCGGACATCGGCATCACGCCGAACAACGATGGTCAGGTGATCCGCCTGAACATTCCGATGCTCACGGAAGAGCGTCGCAAGCAGATGGTCAAGCTCGTCCACAACACGGTCGAAGAGAGCAAGGTAGCTGTCCGCAACGTGCGCCGTGACGCCCTCTCCAGCGCCAAGGACCTCGTGAAAGCGAAGGAAATTGGTGAGGACGAGGAGCGTGGAGCCCAGCAGGAAATCGAGAACCTGACGAAGAAGTACGTCGATGAGGCGGACCGCATCGGCAAGGCCAAGGAACAGGAAGTTCTCGAGGTCTAGCCATGGCAGATGCCGATTCCGCGCTATCACCCGCCCTGGCCGCTCGCGCCAGCCTTCCATCAGGTGCCATTCCGCGTCACGTTGCCATCATCATGGATGGCAACGGGCGCTGGGCTGCCCAACGCGGGCTCGACCGCATCCAGGGTCACGAACGAGGGACGGACAACATCCGTCGCATCACCCGGGCCGCCGGAGAACTCGGCATCCAGTACCTCACGCTCTGGGCATTCTCGACCGAGAACTGGTCGCGCCCCGAAGAGGAAGTGCGCGGCATTCTCCGCATCCTGGCGCATGCCATAGAGAACGAGACAGCCGAACTGCACCGACAGGGTGCCCGCCTTCGCCACATTGGCGAGCTCGAAGCCCTGGAACCCGAGTTACGACAATCGGTGCTCGATGCCATCGAACTGACCCGGGACAACACCGCGATCACACTGACGCTGGCGTTCAACTATGGTGGTCGCCGGGAGATCGTGCATGCAGTCAAGTCGATGCTCGCGCAGGGCTACAACCCGGAAGACGTGACCGAAGAATCGATTCGGGACCACCTCTATGCTCCGGAACTGCCCGACGCCGACCTGATCATCCGGACATCCGGCGAGCACCGGATGAGTAATTTCCTGCTCTGGCAAGGCGCCTACGCCGAGTTCCATTTCACGCCCTGCCTGTGGCCGGATTTCGACGAGAAGCACCTGGTCGACGCGGTGATCGACTACTCCCGCCGTGAGCGTCGCTTCGGCGCCCTCGCCCCTTCAACCTGAACCAAGGACGACAACCGGTGAAGCAGCGGTCCATCTCGGCCATAGGAGTCGTC
>JAEZJB010000185.1 GCA_023415845.1 Chloroflexota bacterium
GCCATAGCCCTGCCCCTGCACGGAAGGGCGGGTGGCGATGCGGTCGAGGTGGGCCCACCCGTGATAGCGGGTCATGCCGGCATAGCCCACCACGGTGCCATCGAGACTGCCGACCCAGACCTCGACGCCCGGGTAGTCGAGATATTCCGCGAACTCCGCCGGGCTGTTCCACCAGAACCAGGGGAACGCGGCGTGATCGACCTCGATCACCCTCGCGAGCAAGTCCTCATCGGCATCCTTCAGGCGCTGGAAGGTCAGACGAGGCGGCGGAATGGCTTCGACTGCACTCCGGAGGTCGGGGTGCGCGTACGTAACAATTTCCTCCACGATGCCGAACCCGTGGCGCGCGAAGAACTCCGGCTTGCGAATCTCGTTGATATCGACCACCACCATGGCTGCCTGACCAGCCTCGCGGGCGGCCGCCATCACCGCCGACATGAGGAGATCTTCGTTGGCAAAGGCGCCAAAGGTATGGATCGACGACATCTCGGTCCGCCGGCGCCAGGCGTCAACGAGGATGAACTCCTCGCTGTCCGGAAGCCAGAACGACGTATGCGGGCGACTTTCAAGAATTGCCAGCGCCTCCGAGGCAGAAAGCCGGGGATGGAGATCGAGGCGGATCCGGCGGAGAGCGTCAGGAGTCAGGACCTGAGGCTCAAGACGTGGCCGCCAGCGGCCAGTTGTTGACGCGGTCATTCGGCCCACCGGATCGTTTCCAACCCGGCAAGACCGAGCGGTGAGACATCAAGTGGGGCGATGCCTTCGCGAGCGAGGGCGAAGCCAAGCGGGTAGTAGAGCGAGATCACTGCCGCATCATCGACCAGCAGCTGGTTCGCCTGGCTCAACACGCTGATTCGATCGGCCCCAACGCTGCGACTCGACTCCGCGAGCAAATCGTCGAACTCGGCGTTGATGTACCCGGTGTAGTTGTCCGGGCTGGACGAGCGAAACAGCATGTCGAGGAAACTGGCGGGGTCGGGGTAGTCTGCCGACCAGTAAATGGCGTAGGAAGGGAACCGGCGTTCGGCGAGCCCCTGCACAAAGTCAGCAAACACGACTTCGTAGACGCGAACGTCGAGGCCAATCGTGGCAGCCGCGGCTCGAAGCGCCTCGACTGGTCCGACATCGGCTGCATAGATCTCGATCGGGGGAACTGCTTCGGGCGAACCGTAGCGGGAGCGGGCAAGTTCGGCGGTGGCTGCCTCGGCATCGGGTGCGGGAACAACTGCGAGCCAGTCTTCACCGAGCATGCCGGGAGGGACGAGACCGGTGGCGGGCACGACGGTATCGCCAAACTGTCCGAGGGCGTAGCGCTCGACCGGAAAGACCAACTGCAAGGCGCGTCGAACGTGGAGATCGTCGAGCGGCGGTACCTGATTGCCGAGCGCGATGTAGGACGTGGAGAACTGGGTCGTCTCGATCAACTGGCCAAAGCTGATGCCGCTGGCCGGGTCGCGAGCAAGGGGAACCTCTTCACGGAAGACACTCGGAATGAGATCGATCTCTCCTGCCTGGTAGAGGTTGAGCGGGGCAATGGCGTTGGCCCCGAGACGGACGGTGACGGTGGAAATTGACGGTGTTCCGGCCCACCAGGTCTCGACCGCCTGCAGTTCGAGATGGCTATCAGCCTGCCAGTCGGTGACACGGTAGGGGCCGGAGCCGTTCGGCTGCCGTTGCCAATCGGGATCGGAGGCTGCCTGCTGGACATCGACGATGGCGGTCGAGACATTGGTCAACCGGCCCAGAAAGGTGGCCGACGGTGCGGCGAGCCGAATCTCCAGCTGGTCATCGGCAAGGACCTTCACTCCGGCCAGCGCCGAAGCGGTTCCGGCAAGGACCTCATCGGCCCCAACGATGTCCCCGATATACGTGCGAGAGGCAAGCCCATTTGGGTCTCCACCGGCGATCGATGGATCGAGCGCACGGGTCAACGACGCCGCGACATCCTCGGCATGGATCGCCCGACCATCCTGAAAGGTGATCCCGGGCCGGAGGGTGAATCGGTAGCGTTGCCCGTCGTCGAACGCCTCGATCGCGCTTGCAAGTCCGGGCGCGGGCAGCAGATTGGCGTCGAGGGTGACGAGTCCACGAAAGACCTGTCCAAGGAGGTAGTTCGTCTGGATCTCGCGGGCAAGTGTGGGATCGAGGGACGGGAGGCCACTGACCGGACCGGCAAGGCGAAGTGGCGTCTCGCCCTGTCGCCCTGCTACACGACCAACGCCAGCGATGCTCCCAAGGACGGCGAGGCTGCCCGCGATAAAGGATCTTCGACTTGCGAGCGGAGCCAGTTGCTGCACGGAAACGCCGTCCTGAGAAATGAGCCGCCCGGACGGTCAGGCTGCAGGCCGGGCATGGGAATTACACTACCTTGAAGTATCCATCATCGACCGGAATCCCGCCGGTTCTGAGGAGGTGTCGGTGGCGGTTTCCACCATTCCTGTCCTGCCACTCAATGCAGTCCTGCTCCCGGGCACATCGATGTCGCTGCGTATCTTCGAAGAGCGCTACCTCCGGTTACTGGCCGATCGCGCGACAGATGACGTGGTCTTCTCGGTGGCGCGGATCACCCACGGCCGTGAAGTGGGTGGCGAAGCCGAGTTCGACCTGACAGGCACCACGGCCCGGCTCTCGACGATCAGTGCGGTATCGAAGCGGTTGATCGAGATCGTCGTTTCGGGCGGCGAACGTGTCGCCTTGTCGAACGTGGACTGGAGCCACGGCTATGCG
>JAEZJB010000186.1 GCA_023415845.1 Chloroflexota bacterium
ACGGCACCCCGGACTTCGCCTTCGATGCCTCCACCCCCCATGTGATCGACGTTCCGGTTGGAGGCCAGGCCACGCTGCCGCTCACCAACGAGTTCCTCGATGCCGACGGCGACGGGGTCGGTGATTCCGTCGACCGCTGCGGCTCCGGCGACGACACGGTCGATGTGGATGCCAACGGCACTCCCGATGCCTGCGACGCTCCGCCCACCCTGACACCCCCGTTGGAGGCTGCACCCGAGGAGTCCAGCGAAATCTCCGCCATGGTTGCTGATGAACCACTCATCGTCGAGGAAGCCCCTGTCACCTGCCAGCAGGCCGCCGCCGTCTCCCCGTGGGTCATCACCGACCTCGCCGACTATCCTCCCGGCTCGCTCGTCACCCTCTCCGGTGGCGACTGGGTGGCCGGCCAGATCATCGAGATCCTGGTCGAAGATGACGGCCTCGCCGACGCCGAGCAGGGACCGTGGGACCACATGGCCACCGTTACCGCCGACGAGCAGGGCAACTTCACCTACCAGTTCACCATCGCCCCCTGGTTCGTCGCCGACTACACCGTCGTCGCCATCGGGGAGTGCTCCGCCGCCCAAACGACATTCACCGATTCCGTCTCCGGCCCCGAATGTTCCCAGATCGACCCAGCCGACGATGACGTGTCGACTGGCCACCCGTATGTGGAATTCAATTGCA
The DNA here is from genome assembly GCA_023415845.1 of Chloroflexota bacterium. Classification (GTDB taxonomy): domain Bacteria; phylum Chloroflexota; class Chloroflexia; order Thermomicrobiales; family UBA6265; genus JACCYX01. The sequence continues at coordinate 688 of JAEZJB010000186.1, forward strand.
CAACCCATCAGAAGCTGACTGGCACCACATACACACGATCCATTTCGGCCCCCAGCGCAGGCTGGCTAACGAGCATAGACAACGCAACACCCAGCAACTCCCCACACAATGAGGAGGATGTTGACACGCTGAATCACAGAAAAATCGCTCTGAGCCGGGATCCCGCGTACAGCCCTCCCATACGTGTCGGCCGGGTCACCGTGACCGTGTCCACCACGGTGGATGGCGTGACGACGACCACCACCACGATCCTTGAGGCCCACGACTCGTCCGTACCGTTCCCCGCCTGCACCCCCACGGCCAGCCTTGCGGGTGGCAGCCTCGATTTCGGCACGCTGGCCTGGACAGGCAACCAATTTCCGGAAAGCACTCCGGCACCCCTCGCGATCCAGATCTCATCCTCTGGTGCCGACTGTTCCGGATTCCCCGCCACCTGGTCGATCCAGGCCAGCACGACGGACCTGACCAACGACGACGGCGGAACCATCCCCGCCGACGCCATCTCATACACCGGCACGGCCAGTGGCTCCATGCCACCCTCCAACTTCTCGCCGGAAACCGGCCCGGTTGCTCTCGGCACCCACGTCACGACGATCGCCAATGGCAATGCCTCGACTGCGCCCGGCACATGGACTGCTGGCTTCACGATCGCACCACCAACCACGGCACTACCCGGCACCTACACCGGCACCATCAGCATCACCGTCTCGGTTGCTGGCACGTAATCACCTGTCAGGAGGAACGATGTCCACCCCACACCTACCGGGAGCAATCCGCTCCCGCGACCCGACACGCCGCGGTGGGGAGTGATTGGTGACCCCACCGCCCACTCACCCCATGGGCGTGTGGTCACCAATGAGGCGTTCAACCCGATCGTTTCGCTGTGATTCAGGAGGGTAGCGATAGAAGCGATCTACCTGAACGCATCGAAACGACCGGCGTCGACCCGCCGAATTCACTCCACCAGGCAGGAGCGGAAAGCATCACCGGGACCCAACTTTCAACAGGAACAGGCGAAGACCGGGCTTAACCGGCTGTGCCAGGAGCAAAGAGTCCACCACGTTGGTTCAGGAGAGACACCACATGAGCTTCAAATCTCGGGCTATCGGCATCATCGCAGGCACTGCCGTCGCCCTCAGCATCGCTTCCGGCGCCTTGGCTGGTGATGCAGAAGATCCTACAGAGGGGACAAACATCGAATTGATTAATGGTGAGCCTTGCGCCATTGGTGAAATCGAAGTCGAGACACCGATCAACTTCGGCACCTGGACCTGGAACGGCAGCGCATATGAGCTACCCGAGCCACCATCCGGCAGGCTCTTGATCCCCATCACCAATGCCGTATGGGGGGTTGAGGCGTGCGACCTAAGTGTCTTCGTGACTGATCTCGAAACCAGTCTGGGGTATGACGGACCCTTCATTTCCGGCATGCAGGTAGCCGTGTCCGTCAATGGCGGACCCAATATTCTCCAGGAGGGTAAGTCCGAAGGCACCGCCTCCATTATGCAAAATACAACCGCAGAGCTTACCGTCACGATCAACATGGCCGGGATTGGCGTGCAACCAGATACCTACACTGGGATCATCTCATTCGGTATCTCCGCCGGCTCGTAGTTGGTTCTGACATCGACAGCGCCGCAAAGCACTCGTCTGCTGCGGAGCAGCATTTCCCTGAGCCCTGGGATTCGAGGAGGGCCTGCCGATTGGCCCTCCTCACTCCTGCCCCTCCCTGTTACTGGAGACACAATGAACAGTCGTCGCCTAAGGTTGTTCCCGCTAGCCACACTGCTCTGCCTGCTGAGCGGACTCGTTGCGTTCCCGTCAGCAGGATTTGCCCAGGCGACACCGGCAGCGGCAGGCACGGACCCCGAGGCGCCCCAATTCTTCATTGACTCCATTTCTGATCCTGACCACCAGTGGTTCGAAATCACACTCGCGTCCGCCGAGTCCGCAACGTTGGTCGCCGGCGTCCACAACAGTGGCAGCGTCCCTGCGACGCTCCGCGCCTTCATCACCAACGCCACCACCGCCCCCAACGGCGGATTCCAGCCAGGGGTGCAGGACGACGAGCTCGGCATTCCCGCCCAGTGGATCCAGCTCTCAACGCAGGAGTTCACCGTCGATCCTGGCCAGATGCGCGAAGTTGAATTCTCCGTCACCGTTCCTGCGGGCACACCGCCGGGCTTCTACGTTGCCGCCTTCGTTGTCCAGACCACCGACTCGTTCGCCCTGCCTGGCAGCGAAACGTTTCGTCAGATCGTCAGCAACGCGGTGTCGGTAGAGATCACGGTGCCGGGCGAGATGGCCAGTGGCCTCCAGCTGGACGAACCGACTGTCACGATCTCCGGCCAGCAATGGCTACTGGACGTCCCCATCACCAACACCGGCACCGCCCGCGTTCGTCCGGCAGGCCAATTGGTCATCACGACGCCCACCGGCGAGGTGGTCTCCAGCACCAACGTCGAAATGGGCTCGGTCTATGGTGGCAACACTACCAGCGTCCGAGTCATGCTACCGGGACAGCTACCACTCGGTGACTACCTCGTCTCGCTCGACCT
>JAEZJB010000251.1 GCA_023415845.1 Chloroflexota bacterium
GTGGTCTCACGAAGAACCCGGGACGTGAAGAAGCGTTCCGGGTTCTTCGTGGTGACGGCCCTTGCGCCGCGGATTGGAACCGGTGAGGATGAGTAGCGAACACCAATCATCCAGCAGTGACGCGGCGATTTCGGACATTTGTTCAGGATCAGGAGAGACGAGTGACGACACACGCCCGACCGGAAGATCATGTCTCGCAGCACTCGCGGCCCGCTGACCTCCGCATCACCGACCTGCGGACCGCCACGGTGGGCTGGAACAACTGGTACTTCACGCTGGTGCGGATCGACACCAACCAGGGGTTGAGCGGCTATGGCGAGGTACGCGACTTCGCGAGCAAGAACTACGCCCTGATGCTGAAGCACCTGCTGCTGGGCGAGAACCCATGCAACCTCGACAAGGTCTTCCGCAAGATAAAACAGTTCGGCTACCACGGCCGGCAGGGTGGAGGCGTCTGCGGGGTGGAGATGGCGCTGATGGACCTCGCCGGCAAAGCCTATGAGGTACCTGCCTACGCGCTGATCGGAGGCAAGTTCCGCGACAGGATCCGGATGTATTGCGATACCCCCAATGAACCGACCGGCAAGGCGATGGGTGAAGAACTGCTCAAGAAGATAGAGCAGGGCTTCACGATGCTGAAGATGGATGTCGGTGTGCAGCCATTGTTCGGGGTGGACGGGGCGCTGAGCTACCCGCACGGCATGGTGCCGGTGGAGGGACTGGACGACCCGGAAACCACCTTCAACTCGACGCAGGTGATGCACCCGTTCACCCACGTGCGGTTGACTCCGCAGGGAATCGACGAGATCTGCGAGTACGTGGCGGACGTGCGGTCGGTCGTGGGGGACCAGGTGCCAATTGCGGCGGACCACTTCGGGCATATTGGGGTGGACGACTGCCTGCGGCTGGGAGAGGCCCTGGAGCCGTTCAATCTCGCCTGGCTGGAGGACCTGATTCCCTGGCAGTACACCGACCAGTGGAAATATCTGGAACGGGAACTGCGGACCCCGGTGTGCACCGGCGAGGACATCTATCTGTTGGAGGGGTTCAAGCCCCTGCTCGATGCCGGGGCGGTCAATGTGATTCACCCTGACCTGGCGACGAGCGGGGGGATCATGGAAACCAAGAAGATTGGTGACTATGCCGAAGAGCGAGGGATCAGCATGGCGCTGCACATGGCCGGAACACCGGTGAGCACGATGGCGAGCGTCCATTGCGCCGCAGCGACCAAGAACTTCATCGCGCTGGAACACCACTTCAACAAGATTTCGACCTGGGGTGATTTCATCGATGGGGTGCCGAAGCCGATCATCCAGAACGGATTCATTCCGGTGCCGGAGGGGCCGGGCCTGGGCTTCGAACTCAACCTCAACACGGTGGCGGATCACCTGGTGCCGTGGGACCAGGGATTGTTCGAGCCGACACCCGAGTGGGACACCGTTCACAGCCATCACCGGCTGTGGTCCTAGCTCTCTGACGTTCCCGTCTCGGGAGCGCCTGACTCCAGGCTGACTCCTTCAGATGTAGCCACCCGCCAGCACCCTGGCGGGTGGCTTTTTGCTCGTCTGCGATGGCCCCAGCGGTGAAGCGGCCGTACCCGAACTCTGGCGTTCGTGCCGATTCCGACGCCATGGATTGCCTATACTCTGTGCGGGGACAACTTGCGGCTATTTGCTCAAAGCGCGATCGCGACAGGCGATTTCGGGGCGATTAGCTGCGCCCTCTTCGCGCCCCCGGGACCTCGTCTACCGCATTTTCCAGTTTTGTTCGGCAGGAATTCACAATTCATGGCAACAATTACACGAAACACAGGCGCAGCTCTGCTCGTCCTGGCGCTGATCCTTGGCTTTTCGCCGGTCACGCCTGGCCGAAGCCAGGAGATGACGCTGCTGGAAGCCCTTGGCTTCCTGGGGGCAGCGAACGACTTCAACGTGTTCGTGCTCAACGAGATGACGGCAGGCAACACCGACGCCACCGGGCGCCTGGCGGTGGGCGGAACTGCCATCCTCAACAATTACGCCGTGGCCAACGGGCAGCACGGTGCAGTTGATTTTGGCGGAGACAACGCCATTTTCGGTGGCGATCTGGTGCTGCAGGGCAACCTGAACATGAACTCCGGTAGTGTCGTGCTGGGCGGGAGCATGTCGGGTCCCGGAACCATCAACTTCAACTCGAACCAGGGTTCGGCTGCCGGATCGCTCAAGCAGGGTTCGCCGATCGATTTCGCGGCGGCAGCGACGGAACTCCAGGAACTGGCGGCGACAATCGCAACCTGGCCTCCCACTCCGAGCGCCTCGGCCAAGGTGGTGAATGGCAACGAACTGGTGATTTCCTCGTCGGAACCTGGTCTGGTGGTGGTCAATGTTCGCATCGAAGATCTGAACAATCCGAATAGCCAGGTACGGTTCGACGTGCCAGCCGACGCCACGGTGATTGTCAATGTGGTCGGATCCGGGACCGTCAACTGGCCCCAGTGGAACTACTTCCTACCGGGGTCGATCACGGGCAGCAACATCCTGTGGAACCTGCCAGAGGTGACCGAGATGACCAGCTCGTACGCCGGTATCAAGGGCTCGGTACTGGCGCCCAAAGCGACCTTCAATTTCCTCAACGGTCACATCGATGGCCAGCTGATCGTGAACAACCTGTATGGGGCAGGAGGATCGACCTCCGGCGGACAACTCGGCGAGTCGCATTACTATCCGTTCCTGTCGCCGTCGGGATTCCCGGACCCAACCGAGGAACCAACTGCAGAGGCGACGCCGGCCCCGACGGAAGATCCGACGCAAGAAGCAACCCCAGCTCCGACGGAGGACCCGTCGCAAGGGGCAACACCAACTCCCACGGAGGACGCAACACCCGCTCCGACCGAAGAGGTGACGCCGGCCCCGACGGAAGAACCAACTGAAGAGGCAACCCAGGTTCCAACGGAAGAGCCAACTCAGGCAGCAACGCCGGCTCCAACCGAAGATTCGACGCACGAGTCAACCCCTGACCCGACTACAGAACCGACGGAAGAAGCAACCGAAGTTCCGACCGAGCAACCCACGGACGTTCCGACGGGCGTGCCGACCGATCCAGCAACGGAAGTTCCCACCGACGTCCCTACCCAGGAAGTGACCGCCACATCGACGGCACCCTGGACTGAAGTGCCGACCGAAGAATCGACGGTGGTACCAACCGATCCTGCCACTGAGGTGCCGACCGAGGAGCCAACGTCAACACCAACCCAACCTGCAACCGAAGAGCCAACGTCGACGCCAACCGATCCCGCAACCGAGCTACCAACCGAAGAGCCAACGGTGGCACCGACTGATCCGGCGACGGAAGTTGCCACTGAAGTGCCGACTACGGCACCAACCGATCCCGCCACTGAGGTCCCGACCGGAGAGCCGACCGAGGCTGCGACGGAATATCCGACGCATGAGGTAACCGTGACGCCAGATTCGCCGCTGGCGCCGGAGACAACCGAACCTGGCCAGACGGCAGAACCGGGTATGCCGCAGGCAACGCCTATTGTGGAGGAAAGCGTGGAAACACCGGCCGCCCCCACAAAGCATCCGACCGTCGCTCAACTTCCAGCCACCGGCAATCAGCCCCAGGATCGAGCCATTGGCGGCCTGGTCGCGGTTTCCGTGGGTATGGCGGGCCTGGCGATGCTGATCACTGGCGAGGTTGTGCGGCGCAACGGTGGATGGAGACGCGAGCACTAGCCTCAGGCTTGGTTCAGGCCCACGCTCCGGTGACATCGTCACCGCAAGTATTCTTCATAACGCCACATTATTATGTCGTGAATACACCAGGACACCACCCGCCTGGGAGCGATTCCGAGGCGGGTGGTGTGGTAGACAGGACCGGTTGGGACTGTCTGGATGTGGCTGGGAGGGCACGAATGAAGCTGCAGGAAGAAACCGGCCGATGGGGAGACGCCACGTTTCCATTGAGCACACCGGAGTCGGTGATGGCCCATCTGACCGACGAAATCGACGAACTGGCAGACGAAATTGGTGCCTACGTGCGATCACCGGTCAGCGAGACCCGATCGGCGCTGGCCGAAGAGGCGGCCGATTGCCTCCTGCTGCTCTATCACATCGCGCACAAGTGTGGGTTCGACCTCGAAGCGGCAGCGCGGAAGAAACTGGACAAGAACCGCCAACGGTCATGGGGTGAGCCGGATGCGCGGGGCGTGGTTCGGCACGTCGAATAGCACCGACGGACAGTTTCATTCGTCGATTGCATCGATGACATGCGGAACTGCGATCGGCGAGTTGACCGGTGATCGGGTGGTTCGCGCACGACGGGTCTGGCAATGGACGGCTAGTCCTCGTGGCGGGCAGGATCGTCGGGAGCGATCAGGCCACGCTCGACAGCGCTGGCGACGACGTCCTGCGCGAGGTCCCAGAGGGCGGGAAACTCCTCGATCATTGGGCGCTTGCGGGCAAGAACACGCGATGGCGTCAGGTCCGGGTTGGGGTGACCGACACCATCCGCTCCCCAGCTCATCAGCATCGGGTGCAGCGCATCGAGCGCGCGGGCAAA
>JAEZJB010000409.1 GCA_023415845.1 Chloroflexota bacterium
GCCAATGCCGAGGGAGTCCCGGTGCTGCTGCGATTCGCTCCGGAAATGAACGGTACCTGGCATGCGTGGGGACAGCAGCCCGAAGCCTACGTGGCGGCATTCCGGCTCATCGCCGACGCCGTCCATACCTTCGCGCCAGAAACCTCGATGCTCTGGTCGCCAAATTACGGGAATGGTTATCCGTTCGGGGACAGGACGGCGACTCCGGCCGCCACCGCCCTCGACACCGACGGCGATGGTGTGTTGACTGGAAGCGACGATCCGTATGCACCCTATTACCCGGGGGATGCCTACGTGGACTGGGTCGGCCTGACCCTGTTCTACTGGGGCAATGCCTACCCGTGGGGTGAGAACGAGGTGCCGACGCCCGGGATGTTCGTGACCCAGGCGCGCGGAGGACCGAATTTTTACGACACCTATGTCGCTGCCACGGGCAAACCGTTTGCGCTGTTCACCGCTGCGCTCGTGAACCAAGAGGCCGAGGGGAGCGATCAGGCGGTGGAGATCAAGCGCGAGTGGTGGCGACAGGTGCTGGCCGCGGGCAGTGAGGAATTGCCGGGTCTGCGCCTGGTCGAGTGGCTGGAGTGGGTCCGCCCGGAACCAGAAGCTGGCGGCGCCACGATCGACTGGACCCTGACCGGAGATGCCGCGGTGCGCGATGCCTTCGTCGCGGACATCCCGACCCTGTCGCTCGTCGTCCCGTCGCCGACCGGACCGAGCACGCCGATAGCCAGGTACCAGGACGAGCGCACGGTATGATCGATGCCAACCCGGTTGCCCCACAGCGAGTGATTCGCCTTGGCGGCACCATGGCCAGCCTGCTGCTGGCATTCATCTGTGTCGCGGCACCGCTGATGAGTCGCGCCACTAATGCCCAGGCCACGCCGGAGTCCCTGCTCGAACCTGCTGGCGAAGCCTACTTTGGCTTCAACCTCGACTGGGGGCACGACAGCGCGATCGCGGCAGGGGAGCGGTTGGGGCTCCAGCCATCGTCCTACGTGGACTTCTTTACGTTTCCACTGACGCCAGCTGCCCGGGCCAACCTCGACCGGTTCATGGACCAAATGGAAGAGGTTCATGGCCTTGCAGTTGTCACCCTCGAGCCGAGCGTGCCGCTGACCGAGATCACGCCAGACCTGGCGGAAGATCTTGCCACCTTGCTGGCCTCCTACAACCAGCGCGGCATTCCCATTCTTGTCCGCTTCGCGCATGAGATGAACGGCAGCTGGTACTCCTGGTCGCAGCAGCCAACGGCCTACGTGGCGGCGTTTCGGACCGTGGCCGCCGCAATCCACGGCTCCGCTCCACTCACGGGGATGCTTTGGGCGCCGAACAACGGGGCCGGATATCCATTCCGGGGTGGCACCTACGAGGCCGGGCCGGACGATCCCGATTTCACGCTGCTCGATACGAATGGCGACGGGGCCCTGACCGGGACCGACGATCCGTATGCGCCGTATTACCCCGGCGACGATGCGGTCGACTGGGTCGGCATGTCGCTCTACCACTGGGGCAACGAGTATCCGTGGGGCGAGAACGAACTGCCCGAGCCCGGCATGTTCAGCGCGATGCTGACCGGCACGTATGACGGGATGGCCGGGGACTACACCGCCGTGCCCGATTTTTACGCCGAGTACGCCGAGGGGCACGGCAAGCCGGTGGCGATCGTCGAGACCGCGGCCTTCTATCGTCCGGGAGCGGGGGGCGCCGACGAGCTGGAGATCAAGCAGGGCTGGTGGCGGCAGGTGCTCTCGCCGGAAACTTTTGAGCGGTTCCCGGCGATCAGGATGGTCAACTGGTTCGAATGGGAAAAGGAAGAAGTCGAGGTGGGTAGCGCCATCGTCGACTGGACCGTGACGATGAACGAAGACATCCTGCACGCCTTCCGCCGGGACCTGCCAGTCGAGCACCTGATCTTTGCCCCGCTGCCCGAGGCGAACCAGGTGATCGGCATCGGCCCCCGCACCCGCCAATCCTGATGATGCGAGCAATCACGCTCTGTGCGTGATCTGTCCTGACTTTTGGCGGCTGGACGCGAAGCGTGCCGAGTTGCCGAGACTCGGGCCGATCACTCGTCAGGCAAAGTGATGGACGTGTCTATTCGCCGTCCCGCTTGCCCATGCCTTTGATCGCAGTGAAACCACCACCGAATACCGCACCGAGAGCCAGGCCAATTCCGACACCCAATGCGAGATTGTCGAGGACCAGCCCGATCCCTGCCCCCAGCGCGAGGCCGACTCCGATCCCCATCGACAGATTGACGGCTGATTGCTGTGCCTGCTTGTCGTCACTGGAATTGTGGTCGTCCTGGGCCATGCGTTCTCCATTTGATCACGAGATGGATTGCTCGGAAGAGTGTACACCCGCTTCTGCTGCCGACCCTCCATCATGGGTTCCTGAGGCTGTTCAGGTCGGCAGATCGTCAATGATTGGCGGTGTCCGGCGGCCCATCCTGTGGTTAGGGTGGAGGCTGGTCAGGCTCAGGTCTGGATGGTTCTCCAAGTGACGAAGCCCAATGCCTGCCGACATACCTCGCCGACTGGGGGAGACAGCAACGCGCCCTCCTTGCTGGGCGCGTTACCGGTTCGTCTGGGAGACGCTCTGGCCACGGGTGA
>JAEZJB010000442.1 GCA_023415845.1 Chloroflexota bacterium
TCACCGCCCGCATGCCACCGGATGTCCGGCTGGAGCGCGGACAGGAGATCGAAGTGGCGGCCCTTCCGGCGTCGCTGCACTTCTTCGACCCGCAGACCGAGCTGGCGATTCGCTAGCCCGCGAACGAGATATCGAACGAGCAAAACGGGAGCGGCACAATTGCCGCTCCCGTTCTGTTTTGCCCTGCGGGCCACCTCATCGGTTGATCCGATCAGATTGTGGTCTGCAGACTCGCTCGATTCAGCGACAGCGGCGCCACGACGTCGGGCATCGCTCCTGTGGTGACCGTCTCGGCCAGCAGTTGACCCAACCGGGGTCCGAACGTCATCCCGTGGCCGTTGAATCCGCCGCCGAACCAGGCATTGTCCAGGCCGGGTACGCGGTCGACGATTGGCAGGCGATCGGCCGTGAACGCCATCGGTCCCGCCCAGCGCCTTGCCACCTGCAGGCCGCCCAGGTCCGGGAAGAGGTCCGGCAGGATGCGCTCGATCCGATCTGTCAGCTGCGTGGTCGGCACGAGTTCGCGCACGCCCACGTCTGCCTGTGGTGCCTCTGCCCGGCAGCCGCCAATCACGATGCTGCCGTCGGCCACCTGCTGCCAGTATTCGCCCGTTGGTGTCAGGTCCGCGCCAACCGCACAGCTAAACACCGGCTCCGTGGGTTGATAGGCGAGGATCTGACCGCGAACCGGCACGATGCTGCCCGCGGTTTCCGGGATCAGGGTGTCGCTCCATGCATTGAGGGCCACCACCACGTGTCCGGCGGTGATCTCGCCAGCGTCGGTCTCGATCCGCACACCGTCGCCGGCGGCGGTCATCGTGCGAACCTTCGCCCGCACCAGCCTGGCGCCATGACGCTCGGCGGCCCTGGCCACGCCGGTCAGATAGCGCGTCGAATGGAGGGTGCCGTCACCGGGAGCGAACCAGCCGCCGACGATCTGGTCGCCGAGCGTCGTCGACACCAGGTCACCCATGTGTTGTCGGTCAAGCCGCTGGAGCGCCGCCACATCGTCGTGGAGGAGAGTCGTATCCGCGCCTGGATCGGCGAATTCCTGCTCGTTGAGCGCCAGCGACAGCGTGCCAACTCGCCGCAGTCCACAATCGATCGATTCCTCGGCGACGGTATCGAATGCCAACTGCTGGCCGTCCATCGTGATCTGGTGGAGTGACCGTGCGGCGTCCGCACCCACCAGCTCGGACAGCCGGGCAAAGGAGACCGCCGTGCCGCCCACCAGGAACCCGCCATTGCGCCCTGTCGCACCCCAACCAATGGCAGTTGCCTCCAGCAGGACCACGTTCACGCCGGCACGCGCCAACCAGTAGCTCGTCCAGCAGCCGAGCATGCCGCCACCGATCACCACGGCCTCGGCGGTGGCAGGCAGGCTCGAGATTGGTACCAGTGGTTCGGCGGTCGCGTGCCAGTAGGAGAGGGAGTCGGCGGCAGGGTCGATGTCGATGGCGGTCATGAATCCTCGGTTCGTGTGGCGTGCCGAATTGCACCAGCATGGTACGCCGCCCGATCGTCATTGTGCCGCTCACACTGGGGAAATCCGGATCTCGGTCCCGGACTGCCGGGCCGCGGACCGGCAGGACGTTGGTGATCAGGACACGCGACAAGGTTCGATGGCTCCTGCTGGCGGGACAAAAGCAAACGGCGCCAGACCGGTCAACCCGGTCCGACGCCGCTGCCGCCTTCCCATTCCCCAGTGCAGCAGATGGCATCCCATCGCTGGCTCCGGGCTCCCCCTCGACGCGGATACCCTGGCAGTATCCGCGGTGGACGAGAACGTTCGAAACGCCCTGTCCTGTTGGGTTGTGGAGTGTACGTACATTCCACTCAACAAAGAATACGCCAAGCGAATCGAGTTGGGTAGGTGTTCCGCGCAGTCATGGGACGAAAGCTCGATTCACCGCCGTGATTCCACCGTCAACACCCAGCTGTTGACCATCACCGCCCCGAACGCGATCAGGAAGGCCGGCACCAGCCAGTTCAACCCTTCCTCTTCCCGCTGCCAGACCATGACTCCCGCCATCACGGTCGGCAGCGTCGCCAGTTGCAGACCCACCAGCGCCAATACCTGATGCGTCCGGTTCGCGTCGGGTGCGCGTCCAACGGCACGAATTCCCAGGTACGTCACCGCTCCCCACGTCGCCAGCGACACCACCAGGATCGAGAGGCCATAGACGGCAAGCGAGGCATCCGGTGCCAGCAGCAGGCAGCTGATGATGAGCGTGCTGGTCAGCGTCAGCAGGCTGGCTGCGGCCCGCAGCAACAGGTGCGGAATCTCCAGCAATTGATCGAGATTGATCGAAAGCCCCACGAAGAGCAGACCCACCAATGCGGCGCTCGCGCCCGCGACCGTGATCAGAAAATCGTGCCAGGCCTCCACGGTTGCTCCATTTCCGGCGAATTGCCACTCCGAATCCGTAATTTTACGGGTTAAAGTTCCTCCCCGGACCAATAGACTAAGAGCAGGTCAGAACGATGTCACAAGGCCGACGGGCCAAGCGGCAAGTTCGAACAAGACCGGACAGTGATTGGGAATCCTTGCTTACCCCTTCCGATCACTGCGGAAAAGCGCCTGGTTGACTGCCCCAGCCTGTCAACCAGGCGCTTTTGTGTCCGCTCGATCCCGGTCACCCTTGCCCGATGCCGCTCCCCGCCTGACACTGTCTCTCAGCACCTTGCACGTCAGATCGCCTGTCCCGGAAAGGAACTCGTGTGTCCGCAGGAACGTCTCGCGCCGATCGATCAATCCGTTGGGGCATCATCGGGACCGGTGCGATTGCCCATCACTTTGCCCGTGGCCTGCAGGCCGTGCCCGATGCGGAACTTGTCGCAGTCGGCTCGCGCTCCATCGATAC
>JAEZJB010000465.1 GCA_023415845.1 Chloroflexota bacterium
AGGACCCGTCGAGGGAGCCCTAGCCTTCGAACGGCTTGAGCAGACCCTGGTAGATCAGCATCGCCGGGATGGCGTCCGCGTACGGGCTGTTCTTCAGGATTGGATCGTCATCGGCCGGCCAGGCTTCGACACGCACGCCTTCGAGACCGGCGTTGTTGCCGTAGCGCTCGAACAACGGAATCTTCGGCAGCAGCGTGTTATAGACCTTGGTCATCGTCGCGACGTCTGCCTTCTGGGCATCGACATCGAGACCGAGGGCCGAGTTCACGACCAGCTCGTTGAGGTCCACGGTTTCACCATCGATTTCCTGCTCGAGCGGGAAGGCGATGCCCTCACCACCATTGTTGATGGCGAGCGTGTTGTTGGTGAAGAAGGCCTCGGTGAAGGCAAAGTGCGGGTGCGGGTTGTTGGACGAACCCCAACCGCGGATTGCCAGGTCGAAGTTGCCCTGATCGACATCAATCGGGTGCTGAGTGTAGGTGACGGCCCGCGGCTCGATCTGGAAACCGAACTGGTTGAGCTGATCGGCCAGCGCCTGACCGGCAGCGGACCAGTCGGCAAATTCGGCCGGGAACGACAGCTCGAAGGCAGCCGGCTGGCCGTTCGGGGTCACCCAGCTGTCGCCATCCTTGGTCCAGCCCGCTTCTTCGAGCAGCTGGGTGGCGGTGTCGAGATTGGTCTCGTAGGTGTTGAGGGTGCCGAGGAAATCCTCGTCCAGCCAGTTCGGGACCAGGTTGTCGCTGAAACCGGTGTAGTACTGGATTGCCACACCGGAGTCGGCCAGCGAGAAGAACCCGATCTGGTCACCGTCGATCGCGTAGGCAAGAGCCTGACGCGCGCGGTAGTCGCCGAACGCCTCCGGGTACTTGGCGAAGTTCATCAGCAGCGCCGGGCCGGAGTACACGGGCGGGCGGAGGACGCGGATGCCATTGGCGAGCATTTCCTGCTCGGTGGCCGGGGCGAACCCGTGGGTTGCATAGTCGACATCACCGGAGAGGACGACAGCGGAGATGGTGTCGGTCTCGCCGTTGAAGTTGATGATGCGATCGAAGAGCGCGTTGTCGGCGATCCACGACTTGTCGTTCTTCACCAGCGTCATCTGGGCGTTGGTGATGCTGGCCTCGTCGATCATGTACGGGCCAGTGGCGGGCGGAAGCGTCGGGCGGAACTGGTTGAACTGCTCGAGCAGCTGCGCGCCTTCGGGATCATCGACCGTAAGGCCCTGTTCCTTGAAGACCTGGCGGGCCTGCTCGGCCCACTCACCGAAGATCGACGACGGGCGCGGCGGCAGGCCGCGGATGATGTAGCGCTCGACCACGGTCGACGGCACCGCGAGATGGGCGTGAACCGTGTAGTCATCGACGGCCACGACATCGTCGATGTACTTCCAGAGGGTGTTGGAAAGGATCTTGGCGCACCACAGGGTGTCGACCACATCGGCGGCGGTGAATGGAGTGTCATCACTCCACATCACACCTTCCTGCAGCTTGATCTCGAAGGTGTTGGCCTGGTCCGTGACGGGGGTCGCGTCAGCGGCGGGAGTGGCAGCGCTGGCGGCGAAGGTATCGCTGTAGGTGAAGCCCCATTCGGTGGCGAGCAGCGGCAGCCATTCGTCATCGGCCCAGAAATACATGCCGAGCGGTGCCCAGATCATTTCACCATAGACCGTGCCGGACGGCGGCAGGATGCCATCGGTGACGAAGGTGTTGAAGTGACCACCCGACCCGGTATCGAGGTACGGGTAGGCGCCGTGGAACTCGTATCCACCATCCTGGGCTCGCACCACGCGACCACCGGATGCAGCTGGACCCGCCATCACGGAAGCGACCGAGCCACCCGCAAATACGGCAGCACCGAGGGCGGCCGAACCCGTGCCCATCAGGCGTCGACGGGAGATGGTGCCACCCATTGCTCGCTTGATCATGTTGTCCGACATCCGATTCCTCCTGTGAAACCGACTTCAGCAGGCACCACAATGGTGCCTCGCCACTTCCTGCAATCGGGGGCCTTCAGCCGCCCGGTGCCTGGAATCCGAAATGCATGGGTGAACAGGCGTTCACCGGGTCCCGCCGAATGTGATTTCCGTGCACGGGGGAAATATAGCACCGACGCCCAGGGAACGTTTGTGCGAGATGCTGCATGCGGGAACGACCCCGTGCCTGGCTCGGAACTCCTCCCAAACCGGCCCGATGCCGATTGGGTCAGGTGCCCGAATGCCATTGATTCAGTCGGCCGCACTGGCGGCCTGGTTCTGGGCGGCGATGGCCTCATCGAACATGGTGATGCCATCGCCGCCGTTCTCGATGTCCTGCACGACGACGTGACAGGCCACCTCCCGACCGTTACCGACATCCACCAGCGGTGGAACTTTCGTGTCGCAAAGTCCCTGCTGCCAGAATGTGCAGCGAGGATGGAAGACGCAGCCGCCGGGGAGATTCGCCAGGTTGGGAATGTCCAACGACCGCAGATGCAGTTTGTTCTTGGAACGAGTCAGGTCGGGATCGGCTTCGGGAATCGCCGCCGCCAGCGCCCGCGTGTAGGGGTGCATGGCACGGCCGATGATTTGCGGGGTGCGGCCATACTCAATGAGCTTGCCGACATACATCACCCCGACCCGGCCTTCCCAGGCGAAATACTTCACGACTGCCAGGTCGTGCGTGATGAAGAGGAAGGTGACCCCGAGTTCGTTACGCAGCTTCAATAGCGTATTCAGCAACGAAACCCGGATCGACACATCGACCATCGAGACCGACTCGTCGGCGATGATCATCCGCGGATTCAGGGTCATCGCCCGCGCAATCGAAATGCGCTGCCGCTGGCCGCCTGAAAGCTGATGCGGGTATTTGTCGATGAAGTTCTCGACCGGGCGGCAGTCGACCAGTTCGAGCAGCTCGCCGGCCTTTTGGGTAGCCTCGCGCTTGTTCTTCACCAGTTTGTGGTGCAGCAGCGGCGCTCGGAGCGTATCCCCGATGGTGTGAACGGGATTCAGGGAGGCATAGGGGTCCTGGTGAATGATCTGGACCGCCTTGCGATATTCCTTGAATTCATTCTTGGACATCCGCGCGATGTCCTTGCCTTCGAAAATGACCTGCCCGCTGGTCGGTGGAATCATGCCGGCAGCCATCCGGGCGACAGTGGTCTTGCCCGAGCCGCTCTCACCCACCAGGCAGAGGATGTCGCTGGGATTGAGGGTGAGCGAGACATTGTCTGCGGCACGAATCGTGCCGCGCTTGGTGTCGTATTCCTTGACCAGATTCTGCAACTGCATGATTGGTTCTGGCATGGTCAGTTCCGTTTCCAGTGGGCCATGGCCCGTTGTTGCTGCGCTCGCGAACGTTAAGGCCGGCGCGGCATCATCACGTCGAAGCGATGTTGGCAGTCACGATGCGTTCGGCTTCCATCCGCTCCCAGATTGCCTGGTCCTTGGTGACCTTGTCCGCGTGATGGCAGGCGGCCAGGTGGGTGGCACCGACATCGACGAGCGGCGGGCGTTCCTTGCTGCAGATCTCGGTCGCATACGGGCAACGCGGGTGGAACGGGCAGCCGGACGGAATGCGGAGCAGGTTCGGCGTCGCGCCCGGAATCGCCGCCAAGGGCGTGAACTCCTCGCCAACGATCGGTGGCACGGCGTTGAGCAGTCCCACCGAATAGGGATGCTTCGGGTTGTAGAAGACGTCACGGACCGGTCCGTACTCCACCAGTTCACCGGCGTACATGGTGGCGACGCGGTCGGCGAGTTCGGCGGCCAGCGAGAGGTCGTGCGAGATGAAGATCATCGTGAAGTCGAGCTTGTCGCGCAGGTCCTTCACCACGTCGATGATGGCGCGCTGGGTCAGGATATCGAGAGCGGTCGTTGGCTCGTCGAGAATGATGAGTTGCGGTTCGAGGAGCAGCGCGAGGGCGATCGAGACCCGCTGGCGCATACCGCCCGAAAGCTCGTGAGGGTAGGAGTTGTAGACCCGGTCGGCATCGAGCTGGACGGCCTTGAGCAACTCCAGCGTCCGGTCCCGCACCTGCTTCTTGTTGGTCCGGCCGTGGGCGCGAGCTGTTTCGAAGAACGTGTCGCTCACCTTCATGACCGGATTGAGCGAGTTTTGCGCCGCCTGAAAAACCATGGCGCATTCATTCCAGCGGAACTTGCGGAACTCCTTGTCGCTGATCGACAGGAGCTCCTGGGTTTGCCCGTTGCTGTTTCGGTAGGTGGCCTTGCCCTTCGACACCCGGGCGGTACGCACCAGCATCCGGAGCAGGGCGAAGCCCAGGGTCGACTTGCCAGACCCGCTCTCGCCAATCAGGGCGATGGCCTCACCCTGGCGAATGTCGAGTGACACGCCCCGGACGGCCTGCATCCAGCCGGCGGGCGTCTTGTATTCCACCCAGAGATCTTCAACCGAGAGGATGACGGGCGCCGTTGACTCGGACGTGCCGCGAATGGCATTCCGCCGGATCTCCTCTTCGGTGCGCACCTTGCTGTTGTAATCGGTAACCACGCGCTGTCCTTCCCGTTCTCGCTAAGTCGCCGAGCCGAAATCCCTATCCCTCGCGGAGGCGCGGATTGAAGATGTCTTCGAGGGAGCGCGACATCAGGACCAGGGAAAGCTGCAGCATGGTGATCATGAAGATCGGCGACATGATGAACCACATGGCATCGGGATTGTTGAGGGCACCCTGCTGGTAGCCCTGCTGAATCATGAGGCCCCAGTTGTTGCCCGCCAGTGAGACCAGGCCGAGGAAGTAGAGGATGACCTGACCATAGATGGCGCCGGTCATGCCGGCCACGAAGTTGATGACGATGTAACTCATCATGTTGGGCAACACCTCCCTGAACAGGAGATGAGCGGTGCCCAGATCGAGCATCCTCGCGGCTTCGACGTACTCACGCTCCTTGAGCGACAGCACCTGGGCGCGCACGGCACGGAGCAGGGTTGGCCACCCCGTCAGGGCCAGGATGAGCACCAGCAACCACGGGGAGTTGAGCTTGACAAACGCGGCCAGCACACCGAGCAGGATGATGGTCGGCACGGTCAGCACGATGTCGGTGATCGTGAGCACGACGAGGTCGAACTTGCCACCGATCATCGCCGCCAGCGCCCCGAAAATCACCGAGATGGCCGTCGAGAGCAGTGCGGCCGCGGCCGCGACGAGCAACAGGCTGCGGCCGCCCATCACGATCTGGTACCAGGTGTCCTTGGCCAGGTAGTCGGTGCCCAGCCAGTGGTCACGTGAGGGCGTGGCGAAGACGTTGCGGCCGTCACTGGGGTTGGTGTCGGGCATGAAGAACGGCCCGATGAACGCCAGGAGCAGGATGGCGACAAAGACGAAGAAGGCGATGGTGCCAACCTTGTTGTTGGCCGCGAAGTTGCGCCAGAACGACCGGGGTTTCGGGTTCTGGGCAAAGTCGTTGGGATCGGTGGCCGTCTGGATCTCGGCCGGCTGAATAACCTGGTCGACCATGGTGGCTATCTCCCGGAGCGGATGCGCGGATCGAGCCGGCTGTAGAGCAGGTCGGCGGCCAGGTTGGCCAGCACCACGGAAATCGTGATCATCAGGAAGATGCCCTGCAGCAAGGTGTAGTCGCGGCGCTGGATAGCCGAGAAGAGCCGCTCACCAATGCCTTCGTATTTGAAGATGGGTTCCACCAGCAGTGAGCCGCCGACCACGAAGCCGATGGCGATGGTGAGCTGGGTGAAGAGCGGCAGAATGGCGTTGCGCCCGACATAGAAGAAGAGAATTCGCCATTCGGGAACGCCTCGCGCCCGCGCAGCGGTCACGAAATCTTCCTCCAGGGCTGAAATCGTTGAGCTCTTCATCAGAAGCATCCAGCCGCCGATCGACGTCAGCACATAGACCGCAATCGGAAGTGACGCATGGTAGAGGGCGTCAGTGATGAAGCTCCAGGTGAAGCCCACCTCCTGTCCAGAGGAAATGGCTCCCCGCATTTTGGCGATGGGAATCCAGCCCAGGCGCACACCAAAGGTCATCAGGATGACGATGGCGAGCAGGTAGTTCGGGATGGATTGGGTGATGGAGGCAAACCCCGAGAGCAGGCCTTCGGATGTGGTGTTCCGCCGGTAGGCCATGATCATCCCGAGCATCGAGCCCAGCGCGAACGACAGCAGCAGGGCGGTACCCACACTGAAAATCGTCCACCAGATGCGGCTATTGATGATTTCGAGTACGGAGGAACCGGGGTTGGTCAGCGACTGCCCGAGGTTTCCACGGGCAAGATCCTGCAGGTAATCGACGTATTGCTCGGGGAGCGACTTGTCGACATCGACGGCGTAGAGCGACATCGCCTGGTTCTTGGCATCCTCGTAGGAATACCCGTACTGGGTCATCTGCTGGTTGATGTAGACCTGGACGGGATCGCCCGGCAACAGCCGAATGAGAAAAAAGATCAGCGACGACACGAAGAAAATCGTCAGGATCGCGCGAATGACACGCCGGACCACAAAGTTCCCGGCCACTCGCCCATACCAGGGCGAATCCTGCCTGGCGACATTCTGGATCGGCACACTCTCGGCCGCTACATCGGCTATGTCAGCCATCCAGCCCCACCCTCTCCATAGCTACGCCATTCATACCCAACGCGGCAGACATTCGTCTGCACATCATTGTGCATTCTCCCAATACTTGTGCATCACGCACCATTCGGCGTGCGGTGCCGGAAGGTGTCGGTAGCGTACCAGTCGGGATTCGAGCGATTCAACCAGCTCACCCCAAACTGTGTACCGTATTCAGGACTTTTCGCCGGTCCAATCGCAGAAACATGCTCGGGAAATTGGGCGGTTGTTACAGATTGCCTGATTTCAATGGTCCAGCCACCTAATCCCCGTGCCAGCCTCCGTGAATCAGGACCCCACTGCGACAGGAGCCCCAGCCGCAGCCGAGGCGTACGCGGCGAGCGTCACCTCCACCGCCCGCAGGCCATCGATGCCTGATGGCTGGGTTGGGGTGTCGTTGCGAATGGCCTCGACGAATCCGCGAACCATCTCGGCATCGCCCACGCCCTCAACCGGCACCCAGCTGAACTTCCCGCTGCGGCCATCGGCGACTTCCAGGGTATCGGCGAAGGCATCGAGTGAAAGCACGCCCTCTTCGCCGACGACCTCGATCGTGACCCCACCCCAGGTCGGCCAGGCATCGGACCGCGACCACGACGTATCGAGGCTGGCGGTGATACCGTTGCTCAACTTCATCATCAGCAGGCCGGTATCGTCGACCTCGAAGTCGTAAATGCGCGTTGCGATCTCGGCATAGACCTCAGTCACTTCGGCATCGAACATCCAGCGCAACACATCGACGACGTGCACGGTGTGGTCCATCACTGCGCCGCCACCGGAGAGTTCCTTCTCTACGAACCAGCGTTGCGGGCAATACCCCGGGTTCCGGGCAGTAACGATCAGCGGCTTGCCGATGGCACCGCGCCGAATGGCATCGCGCAGAGCCACCGTGGCCGGGATGAAGCGAACCGGAAATGCGGTCTGCAGCTTGACGCCATTCTGCTCGCAGGCATCGACCATCGCCTGGGCGTCCTCGACGGTGGTGGCGAGGGGCTTCTCGCAGAGCACGTGCTTGCCGGCATTGGCGGCGGCAATGGTGTGTTTGGCGTGATTGACGTTCTCGGAGCCGATGATGACGGCGTCGATGTCATCGCGGGCCAGCAGTTCGTCGAGATTCGCCTCGAATTCGGTGTTGAACTGCTCGGCCGCCGCCCGGCCAATGTGGGGCTCGGCGTCCCAGACGGCAGAAATCGAGACACCGGGCAGGGTCAGGGCCCCGGCAGCGAAACCATAGTTATGTTGATGGGCAAAGCTCACGATACCGAGTCGGATCGGAGCGGGATGGTCTGTGCTCATGCAAATCGTTCCCCGACCGGCGGAAAACCGGCCTGACAAAGCGGGATGCTTCCCGGCAGGCGACTAGTCGGCAGCGATGGTGCCCTCAGCGAAGAAGATCGGCTGCGCGGTGCGCATCGATTCCAGCACGGCGTTGGCGAGCGTGATCGCCCGCACGCCGTCTTCCCCGCTGACCGGCACGGGCTCACCGGTGCGCAGCGCTCGCACCCAGGCGGCAATCTCCCGCTGGTGCGGACCAAGCACGCCCGGGCGGGAATAGATTCGGGCCGGGCGATCGAGCTTGTCGGTCAGGGCCACATTGCGTTCCAACACCAGGGTGGCCGACCGCTCGCTGTCGAAGCGAACCATGCCGTGCTGGGCGGTGATCTCGAACGCCGTGCGGTGGTTGGAGTGTGACCACGAACTCTCGATGTGGGCGATCGCCCCCGAGCGGAACCGGAGCGATGCCGCGGCATAGTCCCGCTTTGGCTGCCACTCGGTATAGGTCAGGCCATGAGCGTAAAGTCGCTCGATGTCACCAAACAGCCAGCACATGGTGTCCAGTTCGTGGACCATCAGGTCGAGCACGACGCCGCCGTTCTTCTCGACATCGGCGAACCAGGGGCTGCGTTCCTGGACCGGGGGGTTGGTGCGCGTGGCGCGAATCGTGGCGATCCGGCCGAGATCGCCCCGGTCCAGCATCTCCTTCACCCGCTGGTATTCGGGAAAGAAGCGGACAACGTGCCCGATCATGAGGGTCACCCCCGCCTCACGGCAGGCGGCGACCATCGCTTCGCCATCCTCGGCGTTGCGCGCGATCGGCTTTTCGCAGAACACGTGCTTGCCAGCCCTGGCGGCGGCTTCGGTCGCCATCCGGTGCAGGCTGGTGGGCAGCGCGATCAGCACCGCGTCAACGTCAGGGTCCGCCAGCGCCTCATCCATCGAGGCGGTGGGGCGGGCACCGGTGGTGGCAGCCAGGGCCTCGGCCTTGTCCAGGGCGATATCGACCACCCAGGTCACCTCGACGTCCGGAATCGCCGCCATCCCGGCAACATGGGCGCCGCCCATCCCGCCGGTGCCAATCACGGCAAGTCGAAGTGGCCGGTCCTGCAGATCGGCGGGCGATGTTGGCCGTACCGGTTCTTTCGCAGTCATGGATTGAAACCTGTGCCTGGTGCGGGGCAGGCTGGCCCCGAGAGCAATGGCCCTAGCGCCATTCCGGGAGGCACACTACACGCCCCGTCGCCTAGCGTGCAAGACGCGAGGCACCTCGCTCAGCGGGAAACGAAGGCGATCAGTCCCTCGTACAGGCGCCGGGCATCGTCTTCATTGGAATACGGGGCGAGGCCGACGCGAACGGCATCCGGCTGCTCGAGTCCCAGCCGATTGAACGTCTCGAGCGCATAGAACGAGCCTGCCGGCGCCAGCACGTTCCGGTCGGCAAGGAACCGCGCCAGGTCACCCGACGACCGCCCTGCCAGGTCGAACAGCAGCGTCGGAGTGCGGTCTGCGGCGCGGGAATAGACGGTGACGCCCTCGATTTCCGCCAGGTCAGCCTCAATCTGGAGCCGGAGGTTGAACTCGTGGGTATCGATGCTGTGGAGGGAGGACGCCAGGCGCTCGCGCCGGGTTGAGCCGGCCCCCGGGTCGATGCCCGCGATGAAATCGACCGCCGCCGTCACTCCGGCCATCATCTCGTAGGGCAGCGTGCCGAACTCGAACCGCTCGGGCACATCATCGGTCGACGGGGCCAGCTTGTCTGGCCAGACCGTATCGAGCAGCGCCGGACTCGCGGCCAGCACGGCACAGTGAGGGCCGTGAAACTTGTAAGGCGAGCAGACGTAGAAATCGGCCCCGAGTTCCTGAACGTCGACGAAGGCGTGGGCGGTGTAGTGCACCCCATCGACATAGGTGTGGGCACCCACCGTGTGGGCCAGGTCGGCGATGCGGCGCACCGGAGGAATCGTGCCAAGCAGGTTCGACGCCGCGGTAATGGCCACCAGTCGCGTGCGGTCGGTGATGGCGGCTTCGACGGAGGACCAGACGACCTCGCTCGTCTCCGGGTCGAAATCGATCCAGCGCACCTCCGCGCCCACCGCAGTCGCCGCCTGGATCCAGGGTCGTACGTTGGCGTCGTGATCGAGCCGGCTCACGACCACCACGTCGCCCGGCTCCCACTGCTTGGCCAGCGCCCGGGAAAAGTCGTAGGTGACCTGGGTCGCGCTCCGGCCATAGACGGTGCCCAGGGGATCTGCGCCCAGCAGGTCGGCCATTGCGGCCCGGAAGCCCAGCACGGCCTCGTCAGCATTGCGCTGGGAGACAACCATCGAGCCCCGGTTGGAGAGCGGTTCGGTAATGGTCCGGTAGATCGCCTCTCCCACCGAGCGCGGTGTCTGGGTGCCGCCCGGCCCGTCGAAGAACGCAATTCCGGATTCCAGCGCGGGAAACTCTGCCCGCAACGCAGCTACATCGAACGCCATGGTGGTGGTCCTGCAAGGGCACGCTATGGTGCCCGCGATCGGCGATGGTTCGGGTGGCAGAGATGCCGCTCGCACCGTACAACCGGGTCACCCGGCATGCAAGGCCGAAACCGTGGCCGCCGGAGAAGGCTGCGGGCCGGAGGGACGGTG
Source organism: Chloroflexota bacterium (assembly GCA_023415845.1). Taxonomy (GTDB): domain Bacteria; phylum Chloroflexota; class Chloroflexia; order Thermomicrobiales; family UBA6265; genus JACCYX01. The sequence goes on from JAEZJB010000465.1 coordinate 10,469, forward strand.
CCAGACGTCGTAGCATTGTCCCAGACGACCCCCGCCCTCACGGACAGGCGAGTTCCATGCCGCTACCTCATGCTGTCGCCCGCACGAACCGCTACTGGATCAACCCCATCGCGCGAACGATCGGACCACGGGTGCCGCCGTTCATGCTGGTGCACCATGTCGGGCGCTCCAGCGGCACGCGATACACCACGCCCGTCTGGGCCTTCCGCCAGCCCGGCGGATTCCTGATCGTACTGACCTACGGACCGCGCACCGACTGGCTGCGCAACCTGCAGGCGGCGGGCTCCTGCACCGCCACCTACGCCGGCAAGGAATGGCGGCTGACGAATCCCGAGATCCGGCACGGCGACCCGCGCACCCAACCGCTGCCATGGCTGGTGCGGCAGGTGATTGCCCGGCTGGGCGTGGAGGACGTGCTGCACGTCACGGCGTCACCCGCCTGATGTCCTCGTGTCGGTCTGCAC
>JAEZJB010000470.1 GCA_023415845.1 Chloroflexota bacterium
GATCCAGGAACGGGGACTCGACTGCGTCATCCAGGTCGACGGCGGCATCAATGCAGCCACCATTGCATCGGTGGTGGGAGCGGGCGCGACGTCGATCGTGGCCGGAAGTGCGGTGATCAATGACGAACGGAGCATTGCCGAAAACATGGACCTGTTGAGATCGGCAATCGGGCGCTAGTCAGCCGGCACCTCAATTTCGTGCCGGTGGTCGATGAACTTCCCGATCAGCCAAATCGCCGGGAGCATCGCGATGGCGATGACGGCCGCGACCAGGAACGTTTCCTCGATCACCTGAATCGAGAGGGGGATGGCATGGTCGAGGATGAAGGTTTGCTGGCGAGCGAGGAATGAGGCGGTCGACTCGTGTGGCTCACGAACGATGGGCTCAAGCTGATTGCTGAGCGCCTGCAGTCGCCTGACGGCCAGTGACGTAAGCGCAGAGACACCGATCGTCATGCCGAGCAGGCGGAACATCAAGGCAGAGGACGCGGCGCCTCCACGGTGCCGGGGATCGGCCACCATGATGGGCACCGTGCCGAGGGCGGGCAGGAGCAGGCCCGCACCAATTCCACCGATTACCAGCCCTGGCACCAGGGTCCAGTGATTGTCGCGGTCCTGCAGGAGCGCAATCAGTAGCGCACCGACAGCGGCGAGGATTACGGCTCCGGCGAGCAGGTACCGTTCGCTCCATCGGTCGCTGAGACGACTCGCCAGCAGGGAGGCAGCCGCGACCGCGATAGTGTACGGAGCGAGAAGGGTAGCGCTGAGGGTAGCGACGTCGTCAGCGTCGGTGGTCAACGCAACGATGACGGGCACATTCACCATCGTCACCATCAGGACGGCACCAATGCAGAGATTGGCGATGATGGTGGCCTGGAACGGACGCTGCCGATAGAGCGAGACGGGCAGAAGTGGCTCGCTGCTGCGCCTTTCCCAGAGCACGAGCAGGACGGTGGCGATCACGGCGGCGAGCAGCAACAGCGGGATGTAGGAGGAGAGGGGGTTGTGCGTGCCCCCCATGGCCCGAAGGCCGGTACCCGTAGCGGCGCCAAATTCGCCCCCGGAGGCCAGGGCGAGATTGGCGGTGACCAGAGCGATCGTTAGCAAGCCGATGCCGGGGATGTCGAGATGCCGCCAGAAGCGAAGTGACCCGGTGCTGGAGCTCCGGGCGAATCCGCGCAAGACCATGAGGAGCACAAGTAGCGCAGGAACATTGAGCCAGAATACCCAGCGCCAGGGTTCGTCCTGACTCGCAAAGAGATTGGTGATGACGGCGCCGTAGATGGGACCGAGGATCCAGCCGATCGTTTCGATCGCGGAGACGAACCCGATTCCGGCAAGCTGGCCTCGCCGCCCGAGGGTGTCACCTGCCAGCGCGATGGCGACAGGGAGCAGCCCGCCACCTCCGAAGCCCTGGATGGCACGGCCGACGACGAGGGTGCCAAGGGTGTCCGCGGTGGCGCAGAGGATGGAGCCGGCGAGAAAGATGAGCAGCGCGATGAGAAACGTACGCTGTCGGCCGAGGAGGTCCGAGATGCGCCCGATCAGCGGAATGGCAACGATGTAGGCGATGAGGTAACCATTGACCGCCCAGATGTAGCGGTCGATATCGGCGGTGTTGACGCCGAGATCACCGATCATGCCCGGCAGGATCGAGGCGACGACGGTGAGATCGATCGAACCCAGGAGGACGCAGCACAAGGCGGCGACCATGGCAGGCGATGACGTCAGGCGCCGGACTCCGGCCGCGTCGACATCGTGACTATGCCGGAGGCTCAATGTTTACATCCTGATTGAACTTCGACAGATTGAGCGTCCACCGGGCGGGTTCGTCCTTGGGAGAAGTGTCGTCTTCCTGGAGGACGACGCGGAGGATATCGCTGGTTTCCTGATCGATCCAGAGCCTGATGGACACGTTCTCGCCGCCCATGGTGTCGGCGGTGAGGCGCGAAATGACGGCAGGAGCGACGGTACCCGTGATGACGTAGGCCTCGCGACCGTCAACTTCGTCGGTGTCCTCGATCGCCGCGTTCTGGAGTCGTCCCATGACAGGGCCGAGTCCGTCCTGATTGTCGTAGAGCACGGCCGGGTTGTAACCGAACTCGGGAGGCGCATCTCCCCAGTTGCCGGTGATGAGGTCGGTGGTCCAGGACTGGTCGCCGATGGTGACCATTTTGATGGAAACTGATCCGGCGCCGAGGATGCTGATGCGGAACTCCACCGCCACCTTGTCAGGGCGGGCCATGTCTCCTTCGGCTGATTCGAGTCGCAACGCCCCGTCGTCGTCGATGATGGTTTCGCCTTCGACCTCGAGCGTGAAATGAAGCGACTGCACATCAGCTAGGCGGAGGCTGGCCCGCTCGAGGACGGTCGTCACGTCTTCTTCCTGTCGGGCGAGAGACCCATACGTGGTGGCGAGTAACGGAATGGACACGGCCAGGGCGGCAAACGATCGTCGTGACAGGAGGGTGATGTGTTTGGCGGAAGGGACCTGGTTCACGGGCATCCTCTTGAGGAATGGGGTGGATTGGTGGCCGAGTGAAGCACATCACACCCGAGTTTGGGGATGTGTGTCTCTCATTGTGCCCCGGACCGGTGACCCCCGGAGTGGCGGAATTGTGACATTTCCGTGTCTCACGCGGGATAATGGGGCCGTCCGCGAGTGGGCTGAGCCTGTTCGACGCATTTCCAGACATGAAACCCGGAGATTCTCTTGAGCCTCGTTCCCGCAGAATTCAGCCTGGCCATCGGCAGTACCACCTCGCCAGCGGGCCGCGAACACAACGAAGACACCATCCTGGCGGCCGCGATCGGCCAGAAACCAGGGCAAGCGTACCTGCTGGCGGTCGCTGATGGGATGGGGGGCCTTGAGGGCGGTGAAGTTGCCAGTTCGATGGCAATTTCGCTGTTGGGTGACCTCTTTGCGCGCGATCTGCCGGCTGACATTCCGCTAGCCCTGAAGCAAGCGTATCGCAGGGCGAATGACGCGATCTACCGGGAAGCGGAGGCGTCGGGTGAACGGCGGCAGATGGGAACGACGCTGGTATCAGCGGTGGTCAACGGTCCGTATGTGACGATTGCCAACGTCGGCGACAGCCGGGCCTATCTCTTGCGGGCGAAGAGCCTGACGCAGATCACCCATGACCATTCGGTCGTTGCCGAGCAAATCGATCGCGGGGAAATCACGCCGGAACAGGCGCGCCGCAGTTCCCAGCGAAACATGATCACCCAGGCACTTGGTACGACTCCGGAACTCGACCGCCGGATGCCGAGCATCTACGAATTCTCGCTCTTGCCGGAAGATCGCCTCCTGCTGTGCAGTGACGGCTTTTTCGATGTGCTGCAGCAGAACGATTACGTTTCCACGTTGCTGGCCAACAATCCACAGGATTCGGCGATTGCCCTCGCCGACCTTGCGATTGCGCGCGGAACGACCGACAACGTGAGTGCGGTGATCCTGGAGGTTGGACAGTCGCTGGCTACACAGCAGCGCGAGCAGATCGGGGCGGAACTGGCCGCGAACGCGCCAAAGGTCAACCCGATAGTGCTCCCGATCATCCTGATCCTGGTGTTGCTGGCCGTGTTTGCGATTGGCGCCTGGGTTTACCTGTAGGTGAGCATGACGAGCGACTGGCGTCACGAGTTCCGGGTTGTGGATGCCCACACGCATCTCTTTCCGGCAGAGGTTTGCCGCGACAGGGGGCCATACCTGCGAGGTGATGGCTGGTTCGGTGAGTTGTATGCCTCAGAGACCATCAGGCTGATTCAGCCCGAAGAGATGATTGCATCGATGGACGGGGCAGGGATCGCCCAGTCAATTGTTTGCGGCTGGCCGTGGCGTGATCAGGGGCTTTGCCGGGAGCACAACGACTTCATGGCCGAGGTCGCCGGTCGGTTTCCGGGCCGCATCGCATGGTTGGCCATCGTCAACCCACTCGATGCAGGAGCGGCGTACGAGATCGAGCGGGCAGTGGCGCTTGGTGCGCGTGGCGTCGGCGAACTGAATGCTGACGCCCAGGGATTCGAATGGCAGCAGCCACACACGCTGGGCCGAGCGGTCGAGGCTGCGACGTCGCTGGCGGTGCCGTTTCTTGTGCACTGTTCAGAGCCAGTCGGGCATACCTATCCCGGTAAAGGGACGGCGACGCCGGAAAAGCTGCTGGAGTTCTTCACAGCGTGGCCAGACCTCCGAGTTGTTGCAGCGCACTGGGGGGGAGGCCTTCCGTTCTACGAGCTAATGCCAGAGGTGGCCCAGCGATGCCGGAACGTCGTGTACGACACTGCGGCGTCGACCTATCTCTACCGATGGGATGTGTTTCCGCTGGTCGAGCGCCTGATCGGACCGGAGCGGATTCTCTTTGGTACCGACTATCCGCTGCTCCGGCAGTCGACCTTTCTGCGGAAAGCGGCAGGATCAGGGCTACCGGATCCGGCGCTGCAGTCGATTCTGGCCGAGAACGCCGAGCGTGTATTCGGGCTGGCCGAGTCAGGGAGTAAACCATGATTGCTGGACTGATCGGCCGGATTCACCGGGTCGCCCCCGATGCAGTGCGGATTGATGTGAATGGTGTGGTGTACCGGGTCAACACCACCACCCGGACCGGGGAGGAGGCCGGGGGAGTTGGAGCGAGAATCGAGGTCTTTACCCACATGGTTGTGCGGGAAGACGCGCAGATTCTTTTCGGGTTCCTGACCGAACAGGAACTGATGTGGTTCGAGACCCTGCTGGGTGTGAATGGAGTTGGCCCGCGGCTGGCGTGTGCCGTGTTGAGCCGGTTCCGGCCGGACGAACTGCTGAATGTGATCGCGGCCGAGGAGGTCGCGCTGCTGGCAACGGTGCCTGGCATTGGCAAGCGGACCGCCTCGCGCATTCTTCTCGACCTGCGCGGGAAACTGCCGCAGGACATCGAGCGGACGGCCGCCGTGGCTGGGGTGCCAGGCGGGGGTGGCGAGGTGATTGGGGCGCTCGAAGCGCTGGGCTATACCACCGCTGAAGCGCTGACGGCGATCAAGGATCTTCCCGACGACGTGCGCGGGGGGCCGATCGAAGAGCAGGTGCTCGCGGCGCTTCGCCTGCTCGGTGGCGCCTAGCCCTGTCCCCGTTTGCTCAGTAACGCTGGAGCAGCGTGAGGTATTCGCGGTCGAGCTGGGGGCCATACCAGGCCTCGTAGGCGACGTCGGTGCGGGCAGAATCCAGGATTCCGAACTGGCCCCGCA
>JAEZJB010000028.1 GCA_023415845.1 Chloroflexota bacterium
GCATGCTGACAAACAACACCACGACCGACAGGGCACGAAAGACGACCTGCTCGCCAATGCGACGCCCGAACGCATGGACGTTGTCATCACCGCGCACGACGGAATAGATGGCAAGCCCGATCACGCCAACGGTCGCCAGCTTCATGCCACCTGCCGTGGAGCCCGACGCCCCGCCGACCGCCATGATCCCGACCGAGGCAAAGATCGACGCCATGTGCAGGTCGCCAAAATTGATGGTCGCAAACCCGGCCGTGCGGAGCGACGTGCTCTGAAACAGGGCGGCCTGAACGCGCTGTTCGGCCGAAGTGCCAAGATTGCCCTGCCATTCGGCCACCAGAAAGACGACGGTCCCCACCACGAGCAGCGCCGCGTTCATTACCAGCACGAGCTTGACGTCGAGCGCGAGCCGACGCCACGAGCGCTTCTCCCAGATGTCCGAGAAGACAATGAACGACAGGGCACCGGACTGGATCAGCAGCATCAGCACGATGTTGAGCCACCACGAGTTCCGATGGTCGGCCATCGACTGGAACGATCCCTGCAGGTCGAATCCCGCGTTGCAGAAGGCCGACACCGAGGTGAAGATCCCATGCCAGATCGCGCGTGGAACGGGCTCGAACTGGAGGAAATAGATCGACAGGCAGACGGCACCGACACTCTCCACGACCAGAAGGAAGCGCAGGATCCGCCGGGAGAGACGGAGTGCCTCGTCGATTGACATCGTGGGGGTGCCGTCCTGCAGCAGCATGGCACCCCGCAACGACTCGCCCTGCCGGAGAACGGTCAGGACGATCGAGGCACCGACCATGAACCCCAGGCCACCCGCCTGAATCAGCAGCAGGATGACGAGTTCACCCATGAAGCTCCAGTGGTCCCGCGTGTCCACCACCACGAGGCCCGTCACCGACGACGCGGAGACCGCTGTGAAAAATGCATCCAGCAGCGGAGTCCGCTCGCCGTCAGCTGTCGCCCATGGGAGCTGGAGGAGGATGGTGCCCACGACCACCAGCGCGGTATACGCCAGGAAGAACTGCTTGGCATGGAAACCGGCGTCCGGAGCGGAAACAGGAGGTGGCGGTGGCGGAACGTCGATCACCTGCTGGGCACGCAGTCGCCGCCGTACGATCCGGTTCCCTGGCAGGCGATGTTGCCCTTCGCCCGACGCTCTGTTCATGACTAGCCGATCCGGATCGGAGCTTCGGGGAATCGATAGAGGGCCTGGCGCTGGCGGCGCTGAAGGGCATAGACAGCGGTGAGGGGTCCGAGCCGTCCCACGTACATGCCGACGCAGAGGAGCAGTTTGCCGGGTGCCGAGAATTCGGGCGTGATCCCGATCGAGAGCCCGGCGGTGGCCACGGCGCTCATCGCCTCCAGCATGATTGCCAGGAATCCGAACTGTCTGCCGGCGACGACGTCTTCGGTGATGGCGAGGGCGAGCGTCAGGGTGAAGTGGGCGAAGAGGAAGAGTGTGATCACTGCCATTGCGCGGAAGACGAGCTGAGTTGAGATTCTGCGTCCGAATGCCTGGGCATCGGGTTGGCCGCGAACGGTGGAGATGACGGCAATCACCACAATTGCGATCGTCGCGAGTTTGACGCCGCCGGTAGTTGATCCGGCTGCCCCGCCGACCAGCATCTCGCCCATCGAAAAGAAGATCGTCGCCGGATGGACGTCGTTGAACGGCATGGCCGAGAAGCCCGCAGTACGCACCGAGGCACTCTGGAAGAGCGCCGTCAGTGGCTTGAGCCAGTTGTTGTAGCCGGCCATGGCGTTGTTCCACTCGAGCGCCATGAACACGACAGCCCCGCCGAGCAGCAGGATCGCATTCGCCAACAGCACCAGCTTCGTATCGAGGGCAAACCGCGACCAGAGCCGCTTCTTCCAGGCGTCGCTCAGGGTGATGTACGACAACGCGCCAGCCTGGATCAGCACCAGTGCCGTGCTGGTGAAGAGGAAGGAGTCGGAGAATCCGATCACCGAGGTGAAGTCGCCCTCGAGATCGAACCCGGCGTTGCAGAAGGACGACACCGAAGTGAAGACCCCGTGCCAGATGGCGACACCAATACTGCGGCCATCGTGAAGCAGGATCGCGGTCATGATTAGCGCGCCGATCGCCTCAAACCAGAAAATGAACCGCAGGATGCGCTTGGACAAACTCGTCGCTTCGGCCAGCGAGAGCGTCGGCGCGCCGTCCTGCAGGAGCAGCGAATCGCGGAGGGAAATGCTTCGTCCCAGTGAGGCGAGAACCAGCGACGCTCCAACCATGAACCCCAGCCCACCGACCTGGATCAGGATCAGGAGGATCAGCTCACCGAGGAAGTTCCAGTGGTCCTGGGTATCCACGACAACGAGGCCAGTCACGGATGATGCCGAGACGGCCGTGAAAAAGGCATCAACGAGCGGGGTAGCCTTGCCACTTTCCGTCGTCCACGGCAGGGCGAGCAGGATCGCGCCGATGATTACGATCAGCGTAAATGCCAGGACGAACCGCTTGGCGCTGGACCGAACGTTTGGCGTTTCACCGGCAATGCGTGATGCGGGAATGTCGATGATCTGGGTGGGGTTGAGCCGGCGGCGAACGACCCTGTTCCCGGGAAGTCGGCGTTGTGGTTGGTCGGGCACCCGATGCCGCCTACCCGATCAGTGAGGCGTTTGGCGCCTTCACCTCAGGATTTCGCTCGGTGAACGCCTCGATCTCCGAATCGGCCCCGACGATGACGAGTTCGTCGTGCGCCTGGATGACTTCCTGGTAATGGGGCACCGAGATCAGCTTACTGCCCCGCTTGATCAACAGCACGCTCAATTTGGCCGTCTGGTCGCCGAGGATGTCGGAAATCGAGTGGCCGATCAGGTTGGCCGGAGCCTGTAGCTTGGCGATACCCGTGGTGGCTGACAGCGAGAGATAGTCGCTCACATGACGCACACCAATGGAATGCGCCAGGCGAATCCCGGCGTCGAGTTCGGGGAAGACCACCCGGTCGGCTCCGACCTTGCGCAGCAACTCACCATGCAGCGTCGACTTCGCCTTGGCGACGACCCACGGCACCCCGAGCTTCTTCAGGAGCAGGGTGCTCAGCACGCTGGACTCGAGGCTCTCGCCCTGGGCCACGACCGCCACCGCCGACTGCTGGACGTTGAGTTGCAGCAGCAGTTCCTGGTCCGTCCCGTCGCCCTGGGCGGCCAGGGTAACGAAGTTGGCGCACTCACGAATCTGTCGCTCGCCGCGATCGATGGCCGTCACTTCGTAGCCCAGTTCGTGCAGCGTGCGGGCGACACTGGTGCCAAACCGCCCCAGTCCAATCACCGCCACTCGCTCCTCGGACTGTTGTCGCCGGTTCCCCTCTCGCACCCGCCATCTCCTGCCTGATCGCCAGACCCACGGTGTCCGCACGATTGTACGGCAAGGCCACCCATTGCCCAGCTACGGAAAGTCTGTATACTTACCATTAGTTAGTTTATGACGCAGCCGTCAGCCGATCCTTCCATCAATGGAGAGCACCCATGATCAACTACCAGGGCCAGGCAAATGTGAAGGCCCCAAATCCTGTCGCACCGACCACCCGCATCGGGCACGTCCACCTCAAGGTCGCGAACATCGACCGGGCGCTCGCCTTCTATCACGACATTCTGGGCTTCGACATCGTCATCCGCATGGGTGACCAGGTGGCCTTCGTCTCGGCGGGCGGATACCACCACCACATCGGTCTCAACACCTGGGAAAGCCAGGGCGGCACTCCGCCACCGCCGGGTACAACCGGTCTCTACCACATCGCCATCCTGTATCAGGAACGAGCGGAACTCGCCGATGCGCTGCGCCGCCTGGTCCGGGCGGGCTGGCCAATCACCGGCGCCTCCGACCATGGTGTCAGCGAGGCGATCTACCTCAACGATCCCGATGGCAACGGCGTTGAACTGTACTGGGACCGACCGCGCGAACTCTGGCCCGTCGATGCCAACGGCGATGTCACGATGTACACCCGTCGCCTCGATCTCGAGAACCTGCTGGCCGAGCCGGAGTTGACCGCCAGCCAGGAATAGGATCACACCATCAGCACACAAGGCCCCCGCGCAGCGATTGCTGCCCGGGGGCCGTTTGCGTTGCCAGGTGAGGGTGACGGCTACATGCCCCAGGTGACTTCCAGCACTCGCAGCCAGTTCTCGTAGCCGATCTTGCGCAGGGCAGCATCGTCGTAGCCGCGTTCGCGCAGCGCCGCGACCAGGTTTGGCAGCTTGCTTGCATCGCTAAGGTCGTTCGGCATCTGGGCGCCGTCGAAATCAGACCCGAGCGCAACCCGGTCGATCCCGATCCGGTCCACGAGGTAGTCCATGTGGTCGACCATCACCGAGAGTGGGGTGTCGGAGTCACGGGCACCATCGGGGCGCAGGAAGCCGCAGTTGTAATTCAGGCCAACGATGCCGTCCGAGTCCCGAATCGCATCCAGCTGCCGGTCGTTGAGGTTGCGTGACGCCGGGCAGATCGCGTGGACGTTGGAGTGCGTGGCCACGATCGGGGCCTCGGTGATGGCAGCGACGTCCCAGAATCCCTTCTCGGTCATATGGGAGACGTCGACCATGATGCCGAGACCGTTGCAGGCGCGGATCAGTTCCTTGCCAAGGTCGGTCAGGCCGGGACCGGTATCGCCAGTCGACGGATAGGCGAACGGCACGCCATGCCCGAAGATGTTCGAACGGGACCAGACCGGGCCAAGCGAGCGCAACCCGGCGGCATACCAGGTTTCGAGCGCGTAGAGATGCTCGTCGATCATTTCCGCGCCTTCGAAATGAAGGATCGCCGAGAAATCGCCGGCCTCGATGTTGTCAGCCAGTTCAGCCGCCGACTGCACGAAACTGAGCGGATGCTGCGGCATGTCGAACCCAAGGTCCGCATCGAAGGCGATCTCGGCACCCTCGCCAGCCTCGATCCGCATCAGCTTGCCCACCGCCGCCATCGCGAACTGCTGGGCGAATGCCAGGGTCGGCCCATCCTCACCCTTGACCGGCACCCCTTCGAGGCCCCGGCCGATCTGGGCGATGATCCGTTGCCCTTCCTCGGTCGCCGGGTCGATATCCGGGACGAACACGGCGAAGAATCCGCCAATCATGCCGCCCTCGGCCGCCCGCACACGGTCCAGATGACCGCGCCCGGACCGCTCGTAGAACGAGCGCCCCGTTCCCAGGATGTCCAGAATGGTGTCGTTGTGGCCGTCAAAAATGGGAATCAGGGTGCTATCTACCGACGAAGTCATGCAGTGTCCTCCCGGCACCGGACCGTGTCCGGTACGCGGCGAATGTCGTACGCTGTCGCCAGCAACAATGCGTGCAGGGCATGGCAGGAACACTCCAGCGGAAACACCTCGCGGGAACGTCCTGCCTGCCAGGCGTCAAGATACCATCGGGGCCCTCCGGCGGAACATCGCGCCCGGCGGGAATCTCCCGTCACCCAGGGCCACCTTGTGCCCACGATCCAGGAGGAGCATTTGCATGACTGATTCCACCGCCCCCACATCCAACCTGCTTGCCGGCAAGACGGCGATCGTGATGGGCGTGCAGAACCAGTGGAGCATTGCCTGGCAGATCGCCGAGGCAATGGCGAACAACGGCGCCACGGTCGCGATCACCTACGTCGACGATCGCGCGAAGGCCAATGCCGAAAAGCTGGCCGCGACCGTCCCCGGCATGAAGACCTTCGTCTGCAACGTGCAGAACGACGAAGAGATCGCCACCCTGCGCCAGGAACTCGAGGCGGAGTACGGCAAGATTGACGTGCTCGTTCACTCCATTGCCTTCGCCCCGGCTGACGAGTTGAAGAACCGCTTCCTCGAAACCAGCCGCGACGGCTTCAAGCTCGCGCACGAGATCAGCGTCTACTCGCTGATTGCCGTGGCCCGCGAACTCTCGCCGATCATGAACCCGGGCGGCAGCATCCTTACCCTCACCTATCTCGGTTCCGACCGCGTCTTCCCGAAGTACAACGTGATGGGTGTCGCCAAGGCCGCCCTCGAGGCCACCACGCGCTACCTGGCCGCCGATCTCGGCGAAGAGGGTATCCGCGTCAACGCCATTTCCGCCGGTCCGCTCAAGACCGCTTCGGCGCGCGGCATCCCGGGCTTCTCGGCCATGCAGCAGCAGGCGCTTGACCTGGCACCGCTCGGCTCGATCTACGATGCCAGCCACGTGGCCGGCACCGCCGTCTTCCTGGCCAGCGATCTCGCTCCGGCCCTTACCGGCGACGTGATCTTCGTCGACGGCGGCTACAACATCATGGGTGTCTAGCCGCTCCTTCAGATGAGGCAGGAAAGTGGGCCAGGGTGGTAATTCCGCCCTGGCCCTCTGCTTGCTTGTGCTATGTCGGTCGGCCCGGACTAGTCGAACTCGTCCAGCCAGATCGGCGAGGTCCACGCTCGCTTGCCGTCGGCGCGCACCACGATCACTCGAAAGAACGCTGTCTGGAACATGGACCGGTCGAAGACGGCCCGCGTGATGTTGTCCCCGCGCACATACTGGCGCACCGTTCCCGCACCGCCCAGCATGATGCCAATCGCCGGATCGGCCTCGACGATGATGTCGCCATCCGTCACCTCGACGTGGTGAATGGTGGCCCCCGTGCTGGAGTAGAAGTTCCCGGCCTTCATTGCCGCCAGCAATGCTTCCGGTTCGAGCGACTCGGCGCGCACGTTGATCCACCCGCCAAACCGGTCGAACCGGTCGGACTTGAAATGGGCATCGTCGGCGGCAAACGTCGAGAACCGATGCCCGGCAGTGGCCAGGGAGTCGGCGAGGAACCAGCCATTGCCGCGCTCGCTGTCGAGCGTGTGGCCTTCGTTGTGAATCTCGATGCCATCGAGCCAGGGCGCGATCCGCAAACCGTCGCTATGCACGACGCCATTCCACATCGGGTGCGGAATCGCGACGTAGGCACCGGCCTCCGACAGTCGCTGCACAAGGTCGACGTCGACCTCATCCGCGCTGGTCGGATGGAAATCGGGCGGAAGGCCGATCGCCAGCAGGTCCCACCGGATGCCGTTCTCAAGACCCGGCACGTGCATCTCGGCCGCGAGCAGGGTCGTGAAATCGCACGTCCGGAACGGCGTGGTATCGGTGATCGGGAAGCCATAGTTGGCCAGGAAATGATCGGAAATGGCGATGAAGTCGTATCCGCGCTCCCGATAGGCCTGGACGACTTCACCTGGACTCAGCAGACCATCCGAGCACGTGCTGTGACTGTGGATGTTTCCGCGAAAGTACTGACCGGGTTTGTCGAACGGGAAGTTGCGCACGCGAAATGACCTCCGAGGTGCATGGTGTTCTTTTCCGGATGCCGGGATGGCAACGGATCCGCCGGACATCTTCGCACCGCCAGCCCGTTTGTGCACGCCGATGCCAGGCCAGTCCACCAGGTTAGGACTGCCCTCCGGGCAGATTGGACGTCAGCCGGCGGAGGTCAGGACACCGCTGAAGTAGTCGAGTGTCTCGCGGAGTCCATCGTCGAGCGAGGTCTGCGGATGCCATCCCAGCAGGCGCTCCGCACGGCCAATGTCCGGGCGTCGGCGCTGCGGATCGTCCACCGGCAATGCCTCGTGCACGATGATCGACGACGATCCGGCGAGCGCCACGATTCGGTCGGCGAACTGGCGGATCGTGTGCTCCTCCGGATTGCCGAGGTTCACCACTTCACCCGCCAGTCCATCCGTTTCCATCAGGCGAATCAGGCCCACGACCAGGTCCGCCACGTAGCAGAACGATCGCGTCTGCCCGCCGGAGCCGTAAATGGTGATCGGCTCGTTCCGCAACGCCTGGACGCAGAAGTTCGGCACCACCCGACCATCGCCCGGGTGCGAGCGCGGCCCATAGGTGTTGAAGATACGGGCGATGCGCGCATCGACGCCACATTGGCGCACATACTCCACCGTCATCGTTTCGGCGAATCGCTTGCCCTCGTCGTAGCAGGCGCGGGGGCCGATCGGATTGACGTTCCCCCAGTAGGTCTCGACCTGTGGGTGCACCAGCGGATCGCCATAGACCTCGGAGGTCGAGGCCAGCAGGAACCGTGCCCCGTGATCGTGCGCGAGGTCCAGCAGGCGATGCGTGCCCTGCGAGTTCACCAGCAGCGTCTCGATCGGAAATCGCGCGTACCCCTTGGGGCTGGCCGGGCTGGCGAGATGGTAGATGCGGTCAAACTGGCCAGCCAGAATCTCCGCTGCCAGGTCGCTGGCGATGTCCTGGTCAACAATCGTCAGTGCCGGATTCCCTTCCTGGTGTGCAAGATTGGCCGGCTGCCCCGTCAGCAGATTGTCGGCAACGGTGACCAGATGCCCCTCACCGAGCAGCCGATCCACGAGATGGCTCCCAATGAACCCGGCGCCACCAGCCACGAGCACACGCATATCGTCAACTCTTCCCGTTCAACACAACCGGGGCAAGCCGGAACGCGACGTCCCTGCCCTTCTCCCTTTCAGCAGGCATCATCGCGCCGGGAAGATTTCGGCCGGGGCCGCGTCCTGCGGTTCGTATCCCAGGACGTCTTTCGCGTGCTCGATGCTCCAGAACTGGCGGGGATTGTCGGAAATCCCGTAGCAGAGCACCCAGTCGAGGTCTGACGCCAGGGACCGCTCGAAGAGCTGGATGCAGTCTCGCTCGCTTAGCCAGACCGCCCGCATCCGCTTGCGTTGAACCTCGATGCCTTCTTCGTTGTCGCGCTCGGGTGCCCAGAGGTTATCGGGATGGGTCGGCGAATCCTTGCCGCGGGTGCCACCGATCCGAATGCAATACGCCTTCAACCCATGGTGATCGACGTAGTACCGCGCCATCGCTTCCCCATAAACCTTGGAGACGCCATAGAGCGAATCCGGCCGCAACTCTGCCCCCTCATCCCACACCCGCTTGTCTTCGAGTTCATAC
>JAEZJB010000045.1 GCA_023415845.1 Chloroflexota bacterium
CGATGGAGGCGCTGCGAAACAAGTTCCTGCTCGCCGAACCGAGTCCGGTGACAGGTGAAATTCCACTCGGGTCGTGGACACATTTCGGCACCGCACTCACGCTCGTTCCGCTCGGCGGCCACGCACCGAACCAGGTCGGGATCGCGATCGATGGAGCGTTCTTCTGTGCCGACGTGGTCTTCCCGGAGGCCGCGATCGAGAAATACCGCATTCCGTACCTCTTTGGCCTGACGGAGCATCTGGCGTCGCTGGAGGCAGCTGGGGACGTGCCGGCCAAGCGAGTGATTCCCGGGCATGGAGAGGCACCGGAGTCGATCGAAGCCCTCATTACGTTGAATCGTGCGGCAATCGAGCGAACAATCGACGGACTGCTCACGGTGCTGGATCGGCCGCGAACGGGAGACGAGGTTGCCGGGGCCGTGTTCGTGTTGCTCGACGTACCGGTGACCGATGCCCAGAGCTACTTCCTGCTGAGACCGACCATCAGTGCCTATCTCGCGCACATGGAGCGAACCGGCGCCATCACTTCCCATGTCGCGGATGGACGCTTCCTGTGGGCGCGAGCCTGACCGGCGACCCAGCCTCGCGCATCAACCATTGAGACTGTCCAGCAACCGATATGACATAATCGCCTAACTCATCACTGCACCTGCGAATCCGGGCTCACCCGAGGTCTTGCAGGATTAACTGCGCGACGTCCTCTCCGAGCCGCACGCTGTAGTTGGTTCCCCGGTCTTCCGGATAGATCTGGGTGGTGTTGGCGAGGTAGAGATTTTCAAGCGGGGTCCGCAGTGACGGAATGCGCTCGGAATAGTGCATCGGGATAATCGGCTGGGCGGCACGTTCGCGGAAGACCCAGGTATTGCGGATCCAGGATGGATCGAAGTCCGGGTTGATGCGCTTCAGGTACGGCAGATACGACGCGACTATCTCATCATCCGGCATGGTGAAGTAGGGGTGATCTGCCTCCATGTACTTGCTGAGGTAGACGAATCTGCTGCCCCGGTAGTACTGGGGGCTGATGAAGTTCGTGTGCTCGATCACGCCCGTGAACGGCAGCTCGGGATCGGCGACGTTGAGCCAGTAGATGTCGCTGAGCTTGTGATCGAGTTCGAGAATGGCGACGACGGCTGCTTCGTAGTCGAGCGCATTGAGCTTGGCGACATAATCGTCGGGCAGCGGCGGTGCCATCGCCTGGAATACGTGTGACGGCACCGTGGCAAGCACGACGTCCAGATCGGTGTCGCCACTTTCGGCCCGGGCAGTCCAGCCGGACGAATCATTCTGCTCAAGCGCAGTCAGGCCCTCGCGCCGGATCTCGACGCCAGCACCTTCACAGGCGGCAACGAGCGCATCGACCATCACCTGGAAGGAGCCGCTGAAATATCCGAGCTTCTCCTGCTCCAGCGGTGAGCGGCGGGAGGTTGTGCGGAGCCAGATTTTTCCCCAGAACCAGACCATGGGGATACGGTCGTAGAGTGACCCGAATTTGGCCCGGAGCTGGGCGCCAAACGTCCGGTCATACGCGCGCTTGCCGAGTGCTCGCTGGAGCCACTCGTGCGCGGTGACCGACTCGTATGGCTTCCAGTCCTTCACCCGCTGCAAATAGGCGGTCACCAGGCCGACACGAACCCGATCGATGAACGGGATCGAGCCCAGGCGCAACAGGTCCAGCGCGCCGTTCAGAGGATAGATCTTGCCATCAGAGAAGTAGCCGACATTGGACGGAAGCCAGATCAGGCGATCGCCGACGCCGACTTCCTTCGCCAGCGCGGCGATCGACGTATCGCTCTGGAAGAGGTGATGGTAAAACACCTCGAGCCTGGTGCCGGCGACCTCGAATGTGGCGGCCTGCCCACCGAGTCGGCCCTTCTCCCAGAGAATCACCCGGTGGCCAGCCTGGGCCAACCGGAGCGCGGCCGTCAGGCCGGCAAATCCGCCGCCGACCACACCGATCGAGGTCATGCTGTCGAGTTCATTCGCCATCTGTGATCCAGTAGTACGCAATCAGACAGAGGGCCGACCAACCCGGTCGGCCCTCCGTCATGATACCCGTTTGCCTGATTCCGCAACCCGAACGCTAGACGAAGAGCGGCGACAGAACGAGGGTAATGGTGGCAAGCAACTTGATGAGAACGTGCAGTGAGGGGCCAGCTGTGTCCTTCCAGGGATCACCAACCGTATCGCCGACCACTGCGGCAGCATGGGCATCGGAGCCTTTGCCAAGCACGTTGCCAGCGTCGTCCTTCAGGTTCCCGGCCTCGATAAACTTCTTGGCGTTGTCCCAGGCACCACCACCGTTGTTGAGGACCAGTGCCATCAGCACGCCGACGATTGTACCGACCATCAGCATGCCGGCGGCAGCTTCCCATTTGAGCAGGACGCCGACGAGGATCGGCACGATGATGGCGAGCGCGCCAGGCAGGATCATTTCGCGGAGGGCACTCCGCACGGAGATGTCCACGCAGCGGCGATAGTCAGGGGTGCTGGTGCCGGCCATGATGCCCGGGTCGGCGCGGAACTGGCGGCGAACTTCTTCGATCATCGCGCTTGCCGCGCTACCGACCGCCCGGATTGCGAACGAGCTGAAGACGAAGACGAGCGTCGCGCCGAAGAGACCACCAACGAAGACCTTCGGCTCGGCCAGATTGACGATCCGGACGATATCGTCCGAACTGAACCGATCGACTTCATCGATGAAGGCCGAGAAGAGGAGGAACGCGGCGAGGGCCGCCGAGCCGACCGCGTAGCCCTTGGTGAGTGCCTTGGTCGTGTTGCCGACGGAGTCGAGTTCGTCGGTCACATCGCGTACAGCCTCGGGGGCATCGCTCATTTCGACGATACCGCCGGCGTTATCGGTGATCGGACCGAAGGTATCCATCGCCAGGATGTAGGCAGCGGTCATGAGCATGCCCATCGTGGCGACTGCTGTGCCGAAGATCCCCGCCGAGACGGCCGCTTCGCCGGAGAATGCATTGACGCCTTCCCCGAGCCAGTACGAGGTGAGGAGCGCGACACTGATGGCGATGGCGGAGAGACCGGTGGTCTCAAAGCCGATGGAGATACCGGAGATGATGTTGGTTGCAGGTCCCGTCTTCGACGCTTCGGCAATTTCCTTGACCGGGCGCCACGAGCCAGCCGTGTAGTACTGGGTAATGAGCACGAAGGCGAAGGACGTAAGGATACCGATGAGGCCGCAGGCCGCGAAGCGCCAGCCACCCTCGGGCAGCATCCAGAGACAGATGCCAACCAGAAAGACGGCCGAGAGTCCCGCGCTGACGTAAAAGCCCTTGTTCAACTCGCCCATCGGATCCTTGACCTCGGAGCCGGGGCGAACCGAAATGATGCCGATCAGCGAAGCGAGCAGGCCGAACGCGCCGACCACAAGCGGGAAAAAGATCCAGGCGACGTCCTGACCCGATGCCTGGTACAGGGCGACACCAAGGATCATTGCGCCGATGACCTCGGCCGACGACGACTCGAAAATGTCGGCTCCACGTCCAGCGCAGTCGCCGACGTTATCACCCACCAGGTCGGCGATTACCGCCGGGTTGCGGGGGTCGTCTTCCGGAATTCCGGCCTCGACCTTGCCGACGAGATCGGCGCCGACATCGGCGGCCTTGGTGTAGATACCACCGCCCAACTGGGCGAAGAGGGCGACGAAGCTGGCGCCGAAGGCGAAGCCGACGATCCAGAAGGGTGTTTCGGCGACGGTCGAGAATTCACCGTCTGCGAATTGATAGACAACACCGTAAACGGTGAGCACGCCGAGCAGACCGAGCGCCATCACGAGAAAGCCGGAAACTGCACCACCACGCAGGGCTACCAGCAGGGCGGGGCCGACTCCGCGTTGCGCGGCCGCAGCGGTTCGCACGTTGCTCTTCACCGCGACGTACATACCGATGAAACCGGAGAGGCCAGACAGGAGCGCACCGAAGAGGAACGCGATGGCAGTGATGATGCCACGTTCGGTCTGGTGACTCTTCTCAAAGAGGGCGACCAGCACACCCATTACGATCGCGACGACGATCGCCAACGAGAAGATGGTGCGGTATTGCCGATTCAGATAGGCGATCGCGCCTTCGAAAATCCGATTGGAAATGTCCTGCATCCCGGCGGTGCCCTGGTCAAGCGCCAGAATCTCGCGAGCGAGGTAAAGTGCGAACCCGATTGCCAGTAGTCCAAACACCACTACGGGCAACGAGTAAAGAAGGATATCGTTCACTACGTCCAGTACCCCCACCACAGGCTCCAGCAACGTTCGACAGCAACCTGTGTCTCAACGGTTTCCTGCTCAAGCGTAGGATCTGACAGGGCTCGCGATAGAACATCTCCTTCGCGAATGTGTTTGTTTAAACGCCCCGTAATGCTATCACGCTACGGGCCGGTTGCCGCCGATTTGTTTCGAGCTTTTGTTTGCCCGTCGAAGGGAATGGTGTCCGGTTGAACCGCCCGCGTCCATGACTCAAAAGGCTGTGTCGAATCAGGATTCCCGACGATAGAGTCCGCGCTCACCAATCAGTTCGCGCACAGGCTCGGGAACGAGATACCGGATCGACCGACCTTGCTGCAGGCGCTCGCGAATATCGGTCGACGACACGTCGCAGAGTGGAGCCTCGATGATGTCCACGCGGTAGGGGAGTTCCGGTAGCTGGGAGGAAGCGCTAATTTCCAGCGTAAAGCCCGGCCGCTCGACCACCGCCAGGCGCGCAAGCTCGAGAATGCGCTCAGGTCGCGCCCAGCCATGGAAGTCATTGATGGAATCGCCACCCATCAGGAACCAGAGGTTGGCGGATGGTTCCCGATCGAGCACGCGTTCGAGAAGACTCCAGGTAAAGGAGGGCCCCGGAGCCTCGAGATCGATGGCGGACGCTTCGAATCCCGGCCGGTGCGCGATGGCGCGTTCCACCATTGCCAGGCGCGCCTCGGCAGGGGCGAGTCCGTTCTGGCTTTTGTGCGGCGGATCACCAGCCGGCGCAAATACCACCGCATCGAGTGACAGATCGACGAGCGTGTTCTCGGCCATGATCAGGTGCCCAACATGGACGGGATTGAAACTGCCGCCAAAGATCGCGATTCGCCGTCCACCGGTCATGCCTTGGCAACCTCAACATCCAGTCCGTGGGCGGACTTCAAAATCGACTCGACAATCTGGCGATCGATGCCATCGTCATCAGGCACAATCAGCGTCACGGCGAGCCCAGTCGACTCGTTGGACGCACTAGTGACGATGGGGGTCCTGATCGCATCAGGAGACAGTCCTGCGTTCAAGGCTCCGCCTTCAACCAGCGCAAGCAGGGAAGCAATATCGACCTGCCGACCGGTAACTTTCAGGTCCAGCCGGTGCCATCCGCGAGTGGAACGCGTGGTCAGGATCTGGGAGTACATGATCGAATTCGGGACCATGACGGTGGCGCCGTTGTCAGTCCGAACGATGGTGGTGCGGATGTCGATGCCCAGCACCTCACCTTCGACTG
>JAEZJB010000050.1 GCA_023415845.1 Chloroflexota bacterium
CGAATCCGCTCGAATGGGAAATTCGCCAGGTTCACCGATCCCAGCCCCGATGTATCGACGTCGATCGACCGCGCGGTGATCGACTCGAATCCTCCCCGCCACCGAATCGCCGACTTCATCACCAGGATGTGCTGTTCTGTCGGCTCGATTCCCACCGATTTCAGTTGCTGCTGGTCGCCTGGCATCGTTTTCCGGGAGTTGATCACGACCGTCACGCCGCCCGACTGCACCACCGCCGTCGGCCCCGAGTCCACCGGCACCCCGGCATTCTCCGGTCCCTCGTGAACCCACCGGCCATCGTGCAGCGACTGGACAACACCCCGCACCCGGACCGGCTCGCCGTGCAACCGGTCGACCTTGCCCCCTACAAGCAGGTCCACCTCGGCCCCGACACCCGCTTCCCGCGCCTGGGTCGCAGCATCCGCGTCGGCCATCACCACCACTGCCCGCTCCGCGCCCTGCCGCAGCAGTTCGGCCAGCACCTCGGTCGCATCGCCCGGCGTACCGCCGCCGACGTTGTCGCCTACGTCCACCAGCACCACCGGTCCGTTCGGCTCGGCAATCGCCGCCGCCACGGCCTCAGGCACCGGCACGTTGCTGATGATCATCTCCTCCCGCCGGTCCCACGCCATCTGCGCGATCTCGTTGGCAAGCTCCTGGGCCAGGCCCGGATGGCCATCGGTCACCACCGTCACACTCAGGCCTGCCATCGGCACATCGGAATAGGCGAAGCCACCGGCGAGCGTGATCGAAAGCGCCCTGCCACTGTCCTCGAGCTCGTGCACCCTGGCGAACAGCGAGGCGAACGGTTCCCGCCCGGTCATCTGCGCCTGCGGTACCGGCATCAACGGTGGCGCCGCGAACCCCATCGTGGGCGAAATCTCACCCCGAATTGTCCGCACCAGCAGGTCTACCGCCTCCTCGGCTCGCACGCCCGGATCAACGTGCGGATAGGTGTCGTACCCCACAATCAGGGTTGCCAGCTCCGTCAGGCGTCGGCTCGTATTGGCGTGGAAGTCGAGCGTCACCGCCACCGGGACGTCGGGGCCAACCACCCCCCGCACGCGTTTGAGCATGTCCAGTTCGGCATCGTCGATCTCCTGGACCACCATTGCGCCGTGCAGGGTCAGCACCACCCCATCCACCGCGCCTGCCGCCGCCAACCGCCCGATGAGCCGGGACACCAGGTCCTCGTAGACCTCACGGTCCACGTATCCAGCCGGAATCGCGAACCCGTACACCAGCGGTACGATCTCGGCTCCTGCCGCCCGGCATCCATCCAGCGCGCCCCCAATCGACGCATTCGTCCCCGCCAGCGCCTGAATCTCGTCCCCTTCCCGCAACTGGAACGGCTCCGCCAGCGTTCGCTCCGCCGCGAACGTGTGCGTCTCGTGCATCAGGCCGCCAACTGCTATCCGCATCTTCTGCCTCACTCCTCGCTCACGTGCCGCGCCCCGGCTTACGCCCGGCTCCGATACCAGACGTGCTCGATCCGATCCTGCGGAGTCCACGAGAGCAACTCCATCGCATCCCGCGCATTGAACTCGTCGTGCGGGCTCGGCGAAAGCACATTCACCGCCACGAATGGCCGGGGCATCGCCGTCAACGCCGCGGCCGCCAGCAGTGCCCGCCCCGCGTCATCCCACGACACCGTGCACGATGGACTCCGCCGCAGCGCCACGTCGTCGTCAACCGGCGTAAACGCATTGAAGTGCAACGACGGCACAGCCATCCCGTATTCCTCGGCAAATACCCGCACGATCTCCTTGCCCAGGTATTTGCTCAGGATGTACAGGCTGGCGCCCGGCCGATCGGTCTCGGCGTGCACATCACGATCCGCCTCGAAACCACTCGGATACCGCGCCAGCGTCAGGATCGGGCCGGTATGCACCACCCGCCGGATCCCGAGGTCCGCCGCCGCCCGCATCACGTTCCACGCACCGAGCGTGTTGACCCGGAACGCCTGCACCGGATCTGGCCGCACCACGGTGCAGTTGATCACGGTATCCATGCCGTCCATCGCCCGCCGCACCGAGTCGTAATCGGTCACATCGAGGAAGACCTCCTCGTGCGGTGGCAGCAGCGCCGGATCGGGCAACGGCGCCCCCGGCGATTGCGGCTCCCCCTTCGCCACCTCCGCCAGCGGCCGCCGGTCCGCCAGCCGCAGCGTCAGGTCCTCTCCGGCCTGCATCGCGGTTGCCACCGCCAATGGCCCCGCCGCTCCCAGGATCGCGATCCGCTGCGGCGGCTCCAGTCCCTCCACCGGCGAGATCGCTACCGGCATCGAGGGATCTGCCACGGGCGAGGTTCGTTCTCGCCTGTCCAGATACTGGGGTTCCCACTCCAGGGTGCAGAACCGCTGCGGATACCGCTGGTATCGGCTCCGCGCGTCTCCCCGCACGATGTGATGCACCGACCACCGTGGCAGGTCATCCTGCGTCACCGCCGCGCGAATCGCCGCTGCCGCATCGTCCAGGTGCAGCCACGTCGGGTCCGGGTCGTCCGCGCGCCAGTCTTCCTCTCCGATCACGTCGTCGAGCCGCAACACCACCGCCTCGACCGGGATCTCCCGCGCCGTTTCGCGCAGCGCGCCCTCGGCGACGAACGGCGCCAGCAACGACACCTCCGTCGACGGGCGCGGCGCCCACCGCTCGTCGATCGCCCACCCTTCGTCCAGCCGGTCGAACAACCGCATCGTCGACAGCAACACGAACCGCGTCGCCTCGGTGGTGGTCAGCAGGTTCCAGACGCCTCGCGATGCCAGGTCCATCCTCACCTCGGCATCACCTGTCCCGGGCACCTGCACCACCACCACGTCGCACGCGGCCTGGCTTCGGCACGTGTCGAGGTCGCGCGAATCTCCCGCGAACGACGCCACGG
>JAEZJB010000053.1 GCA_023415845.1 Chloroflexota bacterium
TCATGGGTCCGAGAGCCAATCACGCCAAGGTGCAGGCGTCGCGGGTTGGTGTGAACATGTTCCAGCGGCTGGCGATGTTCGACCAGCAGCAGTCGATGATGGCGGTAGATAATCGTCCGCGCTGAGCCTGACGAGACCAGTCGTCCGACACCTCAGCCGGGCGACAGGACCGTTTCCGCTGACAATCGGTGACACGGAGAGAGGGCCTTCCAGCTGAAGTGCCCTCTCTCATCGTTTGCCGCCAGTGGTGTCAGGCGCTGGTTTCGGGTGGCGTCCAGCGCCAGTTCGCGATTTCGGGCGGATCGACGAAGTGCTGGTACGCATACGCGGTGGCCCCCCGGATCAGTTCGTCAAGCTGGTCGATATAGGAATCGGCAACCGACCCGAAGCGAACGGCACGCTTCATGGCGCTCTTGGCGAGGTGGTACCGGCTCATGCCGTTGAGGACCACCATGTTGAACGGTGTGGTGGTCGTGCCCTGCTCGTTGAACCCGCGAACGTGGAACCGCTGCGGATTCGCGCGGCCATGAACCACCTCATGGATGGCACGCTGGTACCCGTGGAAGGCAAAGATCACCGGCTTGTCGGCCGTGAAGAGGTCGATAAACCGAGTCTCGTCCATGCCGTGGGGGTGGACGTAGCGGGTAAAGAGGGTCATTAGGTCGACGACATTGACCACCCGAATCTTCAGGCCGGGGACGTTGTCGCGCAGCCATTCGGCGGCGGCGAGGGTCTCCATCGTGGGGACGTCGCCGGCAGCGCAAAGCACGACGTCCGGCTCCTCGGTGGCGGGAACGGTGCTGGCCCACTCCCAGATAGAGGCGCCCTTGGTGCAGTGCTCAATGGCCTGGTCCATGGTGAGGTACTGCAGATGGAGCTGCTTGTCAGCCACGATCAGGTTCACGTAGTTGCGACTCTGGAGACAGTGGTCGGTGACCGAAAGCAGGCAGTTGGCATCTGGCGGCAGATAGATGCGGGAAACGGTGCCTCGCTTGGACAGCATGACATCGACGAGACCGGGCCCCTGGTGACTGAAGCCGTTGTGGTCGTTTCGCCAGGCGGTGGAGGAAAGCAGAATGTTCAGGGAAGGAACCTGGTTACGCCAGGCGAGGTCGTTCGACTCCTGGAGCCACTTGGAATGCTGGACGGTCATCGACGCGGAGACCATCGCGAAGGCCTCGTAGGTCACGTAGACACCGGAGCGACCGGTCAGGTTGTAGCCTTCCAGCCATCCCTCACACAAGTGCTCGCTGAGCACCTCCATCACCCGACCTTCGACCGAGAGATGGTCGTCGATGGGAATGATGGGGCCGACAAAGTTCCGGTCGTCCTGCTGGAGGATGGCGCCGAGCCGGTTTGACGCGAGTTCATCGGGGCTGAAGACGCGGAACGAGGTGGGATTGTCGCGATAGACATCGCGCAGCAGGACGCCCATGGGGAAGGTGTTCTCGACCTCGACAAGGCCGGGAGCGGGAACCTCGACGGCGTAGTCGCGGAAATCGGGAATCGAGAGCGGAGCGCCAGAGCCACCATTGGCGGCGGGATTGGCTCCCATGCGGCGATAACCCTGCGGAGCAAGGGCAGCCAGTTCCGGAATCAGCCGGCCCGATTCGTCGAAATGGTCATGGGGGTGGTAGGAGAGTAGCCACTCCTCAAGCATCTGGAGGTGTTCGGGATTCTCGCGAACACCGGCAAGCGGGACCTGGTGAGCGCGAAAGGTTCCCTCAACTGGCAGACCATCGACCACCTTCGGGCCGGTCCAGCCTTTGGGGGTACGAAGCACGATGGCGGGCCAGCGAGGTCGCTCGGTGACGCCATGTTCGCGGGCCGCCTGCTGGATGTGGCGAATGCGGGCATAGCTGGTATCGAAGGCAGCGGCCATGGCCTGATGCACGGTCTGGGGGTCGTCACCCTCGACGAAGATGACCTCATAGCCCTGCCCTTCAAGGGTTTGCCGCACCTCCTGATCGGTCGAACGGCCAAGCACGGTGGGGTTCGCGATCTTGTAACCGTTGAGGTGAAGGATGGGGAGGACGGCGCCGTCGTGAACTGGATTCAGATAGTAGGTGGACTTCCAGGACGCGGCGAGCGGACCGGTCTCGGCCTCGCCGTCGCCGACGACGGCAATCGCGATCAGGTCGGGTTGATCGAAGACCGCCCCGAAGGCATGGACGAGGACATAGCCGAGTTCGCCACCCTCGTGGATCGATCCGGGAGTGGTGACCGACACATGGCTGGGAATGCCACCCGGCTGCGAAAACTGCCGGAACAGCAGCCGCATGCCGCTCTCGTTTTCGGAGATATCGGGATAGATCTCGGAATAGGTGCCTTCGAGATAGACCTGCGCCACCACGGCCGGTCCGCCGTGACCGGGGCCAGCGAGATAGATGGCGTTGAGATCGTGCTTGCGAATCAAACGATTGGCGTGAACGTAAACGAGATTGAGACCGGGCGACGTGCCCCAGTGCCCCAGGAGGCGTGGCTTGATGTCGTCGGGGGTGAGTGGGCGGCGGAGGAGCGGATTCTCACGAAGATAAATCTGGCCGATGGTGAGGTAATTCGAAGCCTGCCAGTAGCGATCGATGAGATCGAGTTCCGTGTCGGAAAGCGGATGGCCACGCGGAACGGTGCCGGGCTCGACGGGCATGTCGGCGGGGACGGCACTGGAAATTGCGGGGTTGAACACAAATGTAGGAGAACTCACGAGTCAACTCCTGCTTTCAAATAATGGCGCGTGCGAACCAGACGACGCGCTCGCCACGGGAAGCGCAGCTGGCATGCCACCCGACCTGGATGCTCCTCCCTGCCAACCGGCCGATTTCCACAGCGGTGTGGACATCGCTGGCAGCATAGGGGCTGGCGTATGCCAACCCCACCCTATCAGAGCGCGCAACGTGTCAGATTCGAGACAGCTGGAAGAATGCGATTTATTGGACGACATTCGGACGCCCTTTGGGGTCAGTTGCCGGGTAGAATGTCGCCAATCAATGTGGGCCGCCGACGGCCGCCACGGGTGGCAGGGGTGTCGCCTGGGCCGAACGACGTGAATCGGTTGGATCTCGCCCACGACCACCCCGAAAGGTATCGTTCATGACCGAATCGACTTCCCGCGGCATTCCTGGAGCCCTCTTCACCCTGCAACAGCAATTGCGCCGTGGGGTGATCACGCGCCGTCACTTCCTCGAAGCATCGGCGGCACTGGGCGTCTCAATGGCTGCAGCCTCGACCCTGGCGGGATCGGCGATGGCCCAGGATGCCTCGCCAGCCGCCTCCAGCGGCGCAAGCCTCGCGCCGTCGGCCGGCACGGAGGGTCAGGAGCGCGGCGGTGGCGGCGAGCTTCGCCTGCTCCAGTGGCAGGCTCCGTCGCAGATGAGCCCGCACAACTCGACGGGTGACAAGGACGTGCTGGCTGCCCAGCCCGTGCTCGAGCCGCTGATGCACTACGCACCGGATTCGTCGCTGATTGCCAACCTGGTCAAGGAAGTTCCGAGCATCGAAAACGGCCTGCTGGCCGAGGACTCGAGCTCGGTTACGTTCAACCTGCTCGAAGGCGTGACCTGGAGCGATGGCACGCCGTTCACCGCCAATGACGTGGTGTTCACCTGGGAATGGGTGACCAACCCGGCGAACGCCGCGAACACCGCGGAAATCTGGGGCGATATCGACTCGCTGGAAGCCGTCGACGACCTGACGGTGAAGGCGACCTTCATCAGTCCGACACCGCTCTGGTTCGTTCCGTTCACCAACAATGGCGTGGGCTCGATCTACCCGCAGCACATTCTCGCGGAAGGATCGCTGGACGACTTCAAGCTCAACCCGATTGGCACAGGCCCGTACGTGGTCGAATCGTTCTCCGTCAACGACCAGGTGGTCTACGCGATGAACGAAAACTACCGGGAAGACAACAAGCCGTATTTCAGCCGGGTCATCCTCAAGGGCGGCGGCGACGCAGCCTCGGCGGCGCGGGCCGTGATCCAGACCGGTGACTACGACTTTGCCTGGTATACCCAGATCGAGCCGGAAATCCTGCGGAGCATGGAATCCGACACGAGCCCGGGGGTCTTCGCGATCTACGACGGTGCGTACGCCGAGCGCCTGCACCTCAACATGTCGGACCCGAACACCGAAGTCGACGGCCAGCGCTCGGAGGTGAATACGCCAAATCCGACGCTGAGTGACCCGGCGGTGCGCGAAGCGATGGCACTGGCAATCGACCGCCAGCTGATCGCGGACCAGCTCTTCTTCTCCGAATACGGCGAAGGCCCAAGCAACAGCGTGATCTCCGGCAACCCGCTGATCACGTCGGAGAACACGAGCTGGGAATTCAACCCGGAGAAGGCAAAGGAAGTCCTCGAGGCCGCAGGCTGGACGGGTGACGGCACGCGCTCGAAAGACGGCGTGGAACTGAAGATCACCTACAACACCACGATCAACCAGGTGCGGCAGAAGATCCAGGCGATCGTGAAGAAGAACCTGGAAGACGTCGGATTCAGTGTCGAACTGATGCAGACCGATGGCTCGATCTACTTCGATTCGGCCGAGGGCAACGACCAGAACACCGGCCACATGTATTACGACATGAACATGCACCAGATCGGGGCAGGGTCGCCGCTACCGCTCAACCTGATGCGACGCTGGTATGCCGGTCCCGACAACGAGAACATCGCCCAGGCAGACAACGGCTGGAGCGCACTGAACACGCAGCGGTACGTCAACCCGGAATACGATGAACTGCTGCAACAGGCCGAAACCACCCTCGATGCAGAGGAACTGCGTGGCCTGCTGGTTCAGATGAACGACATCGTGATCAATGATCACGTCGTGATTCCGCTGGTGGACGCCGCCGAGAAGTACAGCCACGCACGATGGCTGAACAAGGACAACTTCGGCGCAGGCCAGTTCGAATTGCTCTACTGGAACATTGCGAACTGGAACGGTGACCGCCCGTCATAACGCCTTTGGGTAACAGAGGCGTTCTCAGCCAGACCTGATGCCGGCCACAAAGAACAACCGCAGAACGCCGCCAGGGAGCTTTCCCCGGCGGCGTTGTCGTTGGGTGAGTTTGGGACGGTGGCGACAAGGCGACAGTGGTTGTGGACGCGGCATCGACGTGCGGCCCGCGGTGGGCCTCGAGAGGTCACGGTACCAGCCTTAAGTGCTCCATCTAGTACGGGCCGTGATGCCAGTTCTCGTGCGCAGGGATGCCTCCATGGTCACCTTATGTTCGTTACCGAGCCTGCCAGCGACTGGATCGACCCGAGTGCCAGAGGTCGGGAAGCGTCTGGTCACTTTTGAAGTCATGCCTGCGTCATTGGGTTGAGTCCCGGTGGTCCCGGCGGAAGACCATGGGTACTCCAACTCGAGACTGGTAGCCCGATCAGGCACAAGGTCACGATCCATCGTCGTTCATATTGTGGCTTTTGTACGCGTGGTGTAGCATCTTCCGCGTCCAGATAGTTGCCCTGGTGTATCACCCAAGCCCGGCACACGTTCTGCAGGCCGAGGCTCTCTCCCAGTGCGCCTGTCTTGTCGAGTCGAAAGCGAAGTGAAAGGTAGCGCCCTTTTCTCTCGTTCGGGTCCTGCTACGACCGTTTTGGTCGCGATTTTTCTGGTGTTCATTCAGGTGAGAGACTCTTCCATGTCGCAAGATCACACGTCGTCTTCGTCGCGGCTGCGCGTATCGCGCCGCGGATTCATGCAGGCCAGCGGCGCAGGAGCCGCCTTTGCCGCCGCGTCGATTGGCTCGGTGCCATTCGCGCAGTCGGTGGCAGCCGCCCAGCAGGAGTGGGATGCCGAATACGACGTTGTCGTTGTCGGTAGTGGTGGTGCGGCGTTTGCCGCGGCCGTGACTGCCCACCAGCTCGGCAGTGAAGTCGTCATGTTCGAGAAGGGTGCGTACGCCGGTGGCACGACCCTCGTCTCGGGTGGCGGCATGTATATCCCGGACAGCACCCAACTGCGGGAGTCAGGCGTCGAGTCCAACCGCGAAGAAACCCTGAAGTACATGGCGCGCTACTCGTGGCCGCACCTGTACCAGCCCGAGCACGAAACGCTCGGCCTGCCGCAGCACGACTACGACATGATCACCACGTACTACGACACCGCTGCCGAGGCGATGGACTTCATCGAGGAGTCTGGCGCGCAGGAGTGGGCGATTCAGATGATTGGCACGCGCGGTGTGCCGAACCTCGACTACATGGATCACTTCGAGGAAAGCCTGACGCCGTCGGGCAACACGCTGGCCACGGTCGACGAAGAAGGTAACGTCGCCGGTGGTGGCGTGCTGATTGCACGCTACGTGGCCTGGGCCGAAAGCGCGGGAGTGCCGCTGCACCTCAATCATCGTGTCGAGCGTGTGGTGCTGAACGACGCGGGCGCCGTGGTGGGTGTGGAAGTCTCGGTGGTCGATCCGGCCGCCGCTGCGGCCACCCCGGAAGCGGTCGTCGGCAACACCCTGGCAATTCGCGCACGCAAGGGCGTCATCTTCGGCAGCGGCGGATTCGTGCGCAACGAATCGCTGATGCACCACCTGATGCCTGCACCGTACTACGGTGGTTGTGGGGCGCCGACCAACGAAGGCGACTTCCTCCGCATCT
>JAEZJB010000063.1 GCA_023415845.1 Chloroflexota bacterium
CTCTCCCTCGTCGTCTTCTTCCCGCTCACCGGCATCGGGTTCTTCGGCAGCAAACTCGACGCCGGTTTCCTCCCGGCCGTCGGCAATCTCATCCTGCATCTCGTCTATGGCGCCGTGCTGGGCACGCTCTACAAGGCGGACGTCGGCGCTCAGGCCGGAGATCCCAGCCCCCTCGACGTTGATATCGACCTCACGCCCAACGGCAGCCGTGCCGCCACGATCGGCATGATTCTCGGCGGCATTCTCGGCGTGGTCGGCGGCTGGTTCCTGGCACCTGGCCTGGGTGACATCATCTCCGAGCCGCTGGTGATCTTCGGCGGATTGCTCTTCGGTTCCGCCGTCGGTATCACCGCTGGCACCTTCCTCGGCATGCACGACGACTCGTCTGCGCAAGTCCGACCCTGAACTCGACCTCACGGACTTAAAGCGGGAGATAAGCCATCTGGTGGCTCACCTCCCGCCGTTCCGTTAACTCCAGATCCACTTGAGCGACCGCCTGCGGTCCGTCCCGCCCGACGCTGGCTGCACCTCAGTCCATGCCTACTTCCTGACCAGGATCAGGGTGCAGGTATACGTTTCGCCCGCCGCCGACGGCGTGAAGTCGTATCCGAATCCACTTCCGGTCGCGGTCATGGTCGTGAACGACGGCCCCCCGAATCCTCCGGAGCAAGAATCCACATAGATGTGCTGCACCCCGCCTGGGACGTTGACCGATACCTTGTAGGTATCCATCGGCAGGTCCAGGAACTCGCCGATCGACCTGCCATAGCTATCGACAGCCGCCCCTGCTGTCGTCGTGGCCCCGGACGAGCCCACCTGCAGGGTGTACGTCGTGCCCTCCATCTTCGGCGCATACGCGCAGGTCGCCGCCGCCAGTTGCGCTTCGGTCGGTTTCGTCAGCGGATCGGTCAATCCCGGCCCGGCGTCGCACAACAGGTTTGACACAAGCACCAGGTTCACATCATCCGACGCCAGCACATTGAACCAGTGGCAGACCACCGCCTCCCCCGGGCCGATTGACGCGGCAGCATAGTGGGCGATCGATTTTGGAGAATCCTTATTGAATGAGTCATTCGAGCAGCTGATCTCGGAAAGGTCGTAGCCGGGCACCGGCGCCCGCTGGATACCAACTCCCGGGGGCGGCACGGACACAGTCACCACTCCGCCACTCGTCGTCACCGTCGCGGCAAACCCCGACGAGGAACCGGTCAGCTTGAACGTCACTTCGGGCGTTCCAACCGGACACTCCGCCATGACCTCGGCAAGCGTGTGGCTGCGGTAGGGCGTGAATCCCTGGTTGTCACACAGGTGCGAGTAGATCGTCAGCGAGCCTGGCACCCCGGTCGCCGTGGGAACCGGTGTCGAGGTCGGTGGCACAGCGGTGCTCAACGGCGGGATCGTGCGGATGACGATGGGTGTCCGGATCGGGATCGAGGGGATGGTCCGCACTGGCGGCACTGTCCGGATCACCGGAATCGTGCGAATCGGTGGCACGGTGCGTATTGGTATCAGCGTGGGTGGTCCGCCCGGGTTGGGTGGCGTCCTGATCGGGGGCAAGGTCGGCACCGAGGTGCTGGTTGGCACTGGTGTAGTCGTAGGCACGGTTGTACTGGTTGGCACCGGGGGAGTTGTCGACGTCGGGATTGGCGTTTGCTGCCCTTGCACCAGCGTGGCGGTCGGCTCCGGTGCCACCGTATTCAGGTCCGGATTGAGCGTTTCGGTTGGTCCCTGCGTTTCCGGCTGCGCGATCGAACGTCTGCTGGTCAATTCGGCGGCACCCAGCAACAGCGCCAGGACAGCGATGAGCGTAACCACCCGCAAGACGCGACTCTCCATAACTGGCCCCCGATTTCTTCCCGCGATTCGCGGAACGTGGCTACCCCATTGCGTTGTCAAGCCCATGGCCGCGAGTATGCTCCGCAGCGAATCCAATCGCAACAATCAATCGTATGAGCAAATTATGCTTCCACTTCCGGGAGGGCTAGGGAGGCAGACGTCAACCAGCTCGTCCGCTCGGCGATCCGCCAGACCGGGCCGATGCTTCGCCGCAATCGATTGTTCAGGGTCTCAGTGGGTCGCCCGTTCCAACGGTGGTTCCAGGCACAGCATCACCACCAGCGCCACCATCAGCACGGCCACCACCTGCAATGAATACGGCAGGAACGCCGCGACCACCGCCCCGGCCGCGACCAGCGGCATGGCCACATTGATGCGGGCACTCGCCTGCCCACGAACCAGCAGCAGCCAGCCCACCAGCACGAAGACCGCCACCGGCAGGCAGGTGGTCATCGCCGCCTGAGCCGCGTCGAGGCCGGTGTGCCGGGTGTCGTAGTCGATGGCAACCTCGATCCCCGCTGAAAAGGCCGCTGCGGCCGCAAAGATGAAGTAGTGGCTGTAGCTCCACCGGAATGCCATCCGGTTGGAAGTCAGCCTGTCCCCCTGTGGATACGCGAAATAGATCCACCACAGGCACGCCACGATGATGAAGGCCGTGATCGCCAGCAGGATCAGGTCCTCGTAGTGCGTGGCCTCATCGATGGCGTGAACGATGGCGGTGCCGGCCGCCAGGATCGACTCGCCCAGCACGATCATGGTGAATAGCCCGTAGCGCTCGGCTATGTGGTGTGCGTGCCAGGTGACCGGCTGGCGATACTCGGCGAATATCGGCACCGCCAGGTCCAGCACTGCAAGTACCGCGAAGACCGGCATCCGGATCGCGTCCGGCAGGAAGAGGAATGCCACCCAGAGGACCTGCACGACCGTGATTCCCACCGCGTAGCGCAGTCCAATCTGCCGGTTGACCGGGTCATCGTGGGCCACTCGCAGCCAGTTGCAGGCCATCGCCAGCCGCATGATGACGTAGCCTGACACCGTCACCGTAAAATCGAGACCTGTTATCAACTGGGGTACACCGGCCGCAAAGACGAGCGCGCCCGCCATTTGCGTCAGCGAGAGCACCCGGTACAGCCAGTCGTCGTGGCCGAATGACGAGGCGAACCACGTGAAGCTTATCCATGCCCACCAGATGGCGAAGAACGTCATCAGGTACCGCACGATCCCGGTACTAAAGTGATCCTCGGTTTCGAAGTGGTGAAGGTTTTGCGACGCAAGCGAGACGGCGACAACGAAGACCAGATCGAAAAACAGTTCCAGTGGCGTGGCGGACCGCCCGCGTTCGTGCGGATCGCGACCCGTGGCCGGCACAAGGCTCCATCGACTCCTCAACACGGTGGGCTCCTCGCTTTCAGGATGAAATGTCTTCCGTCTGGCACGATATGTACAGGAAAAGCGGAAGATACCGCCACCCTGCGTGCGGAGCGATCCTCGGCTTTCGCGACAGGGGAGCGCGTTATTCGTGGACCTCGGGTAGGATTCCGGGAACGTTGGCAGCAGACCCCAGGTCCCTATCGGAGGCGCCTTCTCATGGCCGGTTCTCGCAAGGTCATCATCACCTGTGCCGTCACCGGGGCGATCCACGTCCCGTCCCAGACCCCCTGGTTACCGGTCACGCCCGAGCAGATCGCCGAATCGGCCATCGGGGCGGCCGAGGCCGGGGCGGCGATCGTGCACCTTCACGCCCGCAATCCGGAAGATGGTTCTCCCGACGGCCGGGTCGATACCTTTCGGGAATTCCTCGAGCCGATCAAGTCCGGCACCGACGCGGTCATCAACATCACCA
Organism: Chloroflexota bacterium; assembly: GCA_023415845.1. Taxonomy (GTDB): domain Bacteria; phylum Chloroflexota; class Chloroflexia; order Thermomicrobiales; family UBA6265; genus JACCYX01. The sequence goes on from JAEZJB010000063.1 coordinate 3,680, forward strand.
CTGGCGGCGATCCCACCAAGCCGATCGAGGAGCGACTCTCCGCTCCCATGGCCCTTGCCCCCGAAATGTGCTCCCTCAACATGGGGTCGATGAACTTCGGCCTCTACCCGATGGCGGCCCGCATCAAGCACTTCGAGCACGAGTGGGAACCCGTCTACCTCGAGAAGTCGCGCCAGAACATCTTCCGCAACACCTTCGCTGACATCGAGTACATCCTGCGCGAGCTTGGCGACGAGCGGGGTGTTCGCTTCGAACATGAGTGCTACGACGTCGGTCACCTCTACACGCTGGCCCACTTCATGGACCGCGGGCTGGTCAAGCCACCGATCTTCGTGCAAACGATTTTCGGCATTCTCGGTGGAATCGGCCCCCACCCCGAAGACCTGATGCACATGAAGCGGACCGCCGACCGCCTGTTCGGCGACGATTACGTCTGGTCGATCCTCGGCGCGGGGCGTCACCAGTTCAACCTGGTCACCACGGGCGCCACCATGGGCGGCAACGTCCGGGTCGGCCTCGAGGACAATCTCTATTACGGCAAGGGCGAACTCGCCGAGTCGAATGCCGCGCTGGTCGGGCGCATCCGGCGAATCCTCAGCGAACTCTCGCTCGATATCGCCACGCCCGACGAAGCCCGGAAGATGCTCGCCCTCAAGGGACCAGCCAACGTCAACTTCTAGGCTGCAAACCATCAGAGGCCGCCCTGCAACCCTGGGCGGCCCCACCTGATCTCCCTTCGCACTTGCAATATCCGACTTCCGTGGCATCGTTAGGTGAGGTGTACGGACGAATTCGGCAGCGCAAGGGACCTCCAGATGATCTTGACCGACACCCTGCAGTTTCAGCACGATTCGGAAGATGACGGCTTCGAGACCTTCCTGCTCGGACCAGCCGGTGATTTGCCCAACAACGCCCGGCTTCCGGTGGTCCTCTATCGGGAGGCCGTTCCGCTGGATGCAGCGGAACCAGCCGCCTCGCTGGAAACCGTCTTCCTCGCCAATGGCTGGGATGGCGTCTGGCGGAATGGCATCTTCGGCTACCACCACTATCACGCCACCGCCCACGAAGTGCTCGGCATTGCCTCCGGCACGGTCACCGTCGAACTTGGTGGCGACGAAGGTCCGCTGCTCGAACTCGAGCCCGGCGACGTGGTGGTGCTGCCGGCTGGCGTTGCGCACCGCAACGTCGACTCCACCCCCGATCTGGTCGTGGTTGGCGCGTATCCTGCCGGCCAGATCTGGGACGTAAACACCGGCGAGGCTACCGATCATCCGCGCGTGGATGAAAGCATTGCCGCCGTGCCCTTGCCCGACACCGATCCCGTCTACGGAGCCGATGGTCCACTCGTCACGCTCTGGGCATCACCGGGAGGATTTCGATGATTCGAACGTCCGCCGAACGGGACATCGCCGCGCCCGCCGAGCGGGTCTACCGCATTCTCAGTGACTACTCGACCCACCATCGCCACATCCTGCCAACTGCCTTCACCAGCTTCGAAGTCGAACAGGGCGGGATCGGCGCCGGAACCGTGATCCGGTATTCCCTCCGTGCCGGAGGCCGAACGTTCAACTATCACCAGCGGATCGAGGAACCAGAACCCGGTCGTGTGCTGGTCGAACAGGATCTCGACAGCGACCTTGCCACCTCATTCACTGTCACCCCGACGGCCGAAGGTTGCCGGGTAAAGATCGAGACCACCTGGACCTCCACCGGCATCAAGGGCTTTGTCGAGCGGTTCGCCGCCCCGCGCGTGTTAAAACCCATCTATGCCGCCGAACTGGACCTGCTCGACCAGTACGCCCGCACCCATCCCGAGCTCTGACACCCCTACGAAAAACACAACTTTCCCACCACGGCGTTGTTGCCGCAGCCGTTACGCAGCCAAAATACGTACACGACAGGCACGTTCGCTGAACGGTCGCCCCGTGCTCGTAGGCAGGTCATGTTCCCATGCAATCAATCTGTGTCTTCTGCGGCTCAAGTATCGGTGCGCTCGACGCCTATCGCGACGACGCTGTTCGCATGGGCGAAGCCATCGCCCGGCGCGGTCTCCGCCTCGTCTACGGCGGCGGCAAGGTTGGCCTGATGGGAGTCGTCGCCGACGCCGTCCTGCAATCCGGCGGCCAGGTTCTCGGCATCATTCCCGAATCATTGCTGCTCAAGGAAGTCGGTCATGGCGCCCTGACCGAGCTGGTGGTCACCCGCACGATGCACGAGCGCAAGGCGGCTATGGCCGATGCTGCCGACGCCTTCATCGCGCTGCCCGGCGGGTTCGGCACGTTCGACGAACTGTGCGAGATTCTGACCTGGGGTCAGCTTGGCATTCACCAGAAGCCGGTCGGGCTGCTCGACACGGCCGGGTTCTTCACCCGGTTGACGAGCTTTTTCGATTTCGTGATGGACCAGGGCTTCCTGCGCCCGGAACACCGTGAGCTCCTGCTGGAGGAAAGGGACCCGGACCTGCTGCTCGACCGGCTGGCCGCCTGGACGCCTCGCCACGTCGCCAAATGGGTCGATGTCACTGCCCGCTGATCGCAGTCTTCCCCGTCTGAAGCGCAATTCTGAAGAAGCCGATCCCATCCAGCTCACCAGATACTTGGCTCACGGCGGGCGATGCCGTGACCAGGCAAGGTGATCGCAATGTCGCTCGCCACACCATCATTCGCTCGGTTCTGTACACGGGAGAAGAATCACGCTCATGGCCACCGTCAGCACCTACCTGAATTTTGCCGGTAACACCGAAGAAGCCTTCATGTTCTACAAGGATGTCTTCGGCACAGACTTCATCGGCGACATCGTTCGCATGCGCGACGTCCCGATGGGCCCGGAAGAGTCGAATCCGAGCGAGCAGGACGGCAATCTCGTGGTCAATATTGGCCTGCCGATCACCGGCGGCCACATCCTGCAGGGAACCGACGCGACCGAGTCAATGGGCTTCACCCTCAACCAGGGCAACAACGTATACATCTGCATCGATCCCGATTCCCGCGAGGAGGCCGACCGGCTGTTTGCCGCCCTCTCCGCTGGCGGCAAGGTCGAGATGCCGATGGCGGAAATGTTCTGGGGTGACTACTACGGATCGCTGGTCGACAGATTCGGCGTCCAGTGGATGATCAATTACTCTGGCCGCGGATAGCGCGTTCAGCCCGGCAAAAGGCAATGAGAAGAGGGAGGCCACAGAGGCCTCCCTCTTCCGTTTTCGTACCCTGCCGCTACCTCGACTGCGCCGACCCGGAGCCGGAAAGTGCTGCGACGGCACCAAGCAGGATATAGACAACGCCAGTGAGCCGGTTCCGCTGGCGTGCCACGTTTTCCCGCCGCCCCAGCCAGTCGCCAATCCAGCCACTGGCCAGCGCATACACCATGTCGGAAAGCATCGCGATGCCCAGGAAGACCATGCCCAGGACAAAGATCTGGAGGTCAGTGCTGCCTCGTTCGGTGCGGACGAATTGCGGCAGGAAGGCAAGGAAAAACAGGATGACCTTGACGTTAAGCAGGTTCACGATCAGGCCCCGCAGAAAAACGTCCCGGTAGCTGGTTCGCGCATCGACTCCCGGCAGGTCACTGCTGGCGACGCGATGCCGAATGGTCGTCACGCCCATCCAGATCAGGTACGCCGCTCCTGCAAATTTGACCACATTGAACAGCAGGTCCGATCTCGCCACGATCGCGCTCAGGCCCAGCATCGCTGCCGTAATGTGAAACAGCATCCCGGTCTCGACCCCCAGCACCGAGACCACCGCCGCCTTCCGCCCCTGATCGATCCCACG